>NZ_JADYXG010000024.1:0-54103 GCF_015864415.1 Pseudoalteromonas sp. SCQQ13
GTTAAAGAACGTTTTGAGTCGCTTTAGCGTCTCAAGGGATGCGTATAATACATCCTTTATTTTTCGAGTCAACACTTAGTTTTAAACTTTCTTTCGACAATTTAAAACCGAAGTTTTATTTAACTCTCTGAGTAGTTGCTGCCTTGCTATGCATCGGCGTTTCCCTTCTCAGTGGGGTCGCATTATAGGGATAAACGAGTGAGGGTCAACACTTTATTTCCGCTTTATGACAATTAAATGAATATTGTATAAAAGGCATACAAACAAAGGCTTGCAATGAAGTTTAAGCTTAAAAAAGCACCAAATAAATGGCAGTAATAGGGAAGTTATAGTTACGCTAGGTAGAAGGTAGGTTGTTTAGTTTAAATGTTATGTTTAAATAATTAAATGCGGCTTAGTTATAGTACTTTACTGAGTAGCTCTAAATAAATTAAGAGCCGGTACTTTGCACCTTTTAAGGTTTAGCAAAATACTCAGTTAAATATCTGATGTAGAGTAGGGGGCTCATATCGTTCAGACAATAAAAAAGCGAGTTAATAACTCGCTTCTATCTACTTATACTTTTTAACTAAATATAAGTCGTTATTTTTTAACTGGGCGTTTCCAGCCATCTAAATTACGCTGTTTGCCTCGAGCAATAGCTAGTTGCTCATCTGCTACTGTATTCGTAATAACAGAGCCTGCACCAATTGTTGCCATTGCACCAATATTTACGGGTGCAACAAGCGATGAGTTAGAACCAATAAAGGCATTGTTGCCAATAATGGTTTTTGCTTTATTAACGCCGTCATAGTTACAGGTAATAGTACCCGCGCCAATATTAACCTTTTCGCCAATTTCAGCATCACCTAGGTAACTTAAGTGATTAGCTTTAGAGCCTTTACCTAAACGGGTTTTTTTCATTTCGACGAAGTTACCAACATGTGAGTCTTCTTCCATAATGGCACCTGGACGAAGGCGGGCATAGGGACCAAGCGTACATTTAGCAGCAACTGTTGCATCTTCTATGAGTGTATTAGCTTTTATTATAACGTTATCGCCAATGCTGCAGTTTTTGAGCACACAGTTTGGTCCAATTTCCACGTTATGACCTATAGTCACTTTGCCTTCAAAAATCACGTTTATATCTATTAGTACATCTTCACCGGTGGTGACTGTTCCGCGAACATCTATACGGGCAGGATCGGCAAGTGTTGCCCCATTAAGCATTAATTCTTGTGCTTGCCATGCTTGGTACGCACGTTCAAGACCAGCTAGTTGTATACGATTATTAGCGCCTTCTACTTCCATTGGGTGATCTGGCTGAGCTGATGTAATTTCGACACCTTCGCTATGCGCCATTGCCACTATGTCGGTTAGGTAATATTCGCCTTGTGCATTATTGTTAGATAAGTTGCCTAACCAGCTTTTTAGCAATCGACCATTAACGGCCATAATACCGGTATTTACTTCGCTAATAAGTAATTGCTCTGGGCTGGCATCTTTTTGCTCAACAATACCCACTAACTTGCCATCAACACGTAGCATACGTCCGTAACCATTTGGATTGGCTAAATTTACGGTTAATACCGCTAAACCATGTTTAGGTGTCGCAGCTAATAAACGTTCAAGCGTTGATTGCTTAGTTAAAGGCACGTCACCGTATAAAATCAGCACTGTATCATCGTCATTAACATGAGAGTTGGCTTGCGCTACTGCATGACCCGTACCTAACTGCTCAGCTTGGAGTACCCAATTTACGTTGTTGTTGGCCAGTTGTTGTTGTAATAGTTCGCCACCATGACCGTAAACTAAGTTAGTAGTAGTTGCACCTAGTGCTTTTGCGTTATCAATAACGTGCTGCACCATAGGTTTGCCAGCCACTTTATGAAGAACTTTAGGTAGCGCTGAGCGCATGCGAGTACCTTTACCCGCTGCAAGAATAACCGTTGTTAGAGACATTAAAACAATTTCCTTTTTTCGTTGTTTTAGCTAAATAAGCGCGTACTGGTGCACAGTAGATTATGTAAATCACATCATGTGCAAATACTCAGTAGCTTAATTACTGACTACTGAATCTTGGCTGAAACACTCAGACACTTCAATGGCGTTATTGTAACGGGGATTAGTGATGGATATAAGTAACAAGGGATAAATAGTGAGCACAAAAAGTAAATTTATAATTTTTATAACATTGCTGATTTATATTACAGGCACAAAAAAGCCCACGTTATGTGGGCTTTTAAAAACCAGATAGGCTTACTTTTTACGTAATTGCTGAATAATGCGTAGCTGAGCAATTGCTTCAGCTAGTTGCACTGCGGCTTGATTATAATCAAGTTCAGCAGATGCACCTTTCGCCATTTGAGCTTCAGCGTCACGTTTAGCAGCTTCTGCAGCTTGCTCGTCAAGGTCTTCACCACGAACAGCTGTATCAGCAAGAACAGTCACTAGATTAGGTTGTACTTCTAATGTACCGCCAGCAATGTAGATGAACTCTTCTTCACCAAATTGCTTAACTAAACGTACCATACCAGGTTTAAGGGCAGTAAGTAGTGGAGCGTGACCAGCATTAACGCCTAACTCACCTTCACTACCAGTAACTTGAATCGATTCAACACGGCCAGAGAACAAACTCTGCTCTGCGCTTACTACATCAAGATGTACAGTCATAGCTGCCATACTCCCCTCCTAAGTTACATGCTTTTGGCTTTTTCTTGAGCTTCTTCGATAGAGCCAACCATGTAGAACGCTTGCTCTGGCATGTCATCAAATTCACCGTTTAAGATGCCTTTAAAGCCAGAAATTGTATCTTTTAGTGATACGTATTTACCAGACGCGCCTGTAAACACCTCTGCCACGAAGAATGGCTGAGATAGGAAACGTTGGATTTTACGTGCACGAGATACAAGTTGCTTATCTTCGTCAGAAAGCTCGTCCATACCTAGGATTGCAATGATGTCTTTAAGTTCTTTATAACGCTGAAGAACTGTTTGAACGCCACGTGCTGTATCGTAGTGCTCTTGACCAATTACTTGTGGGTCAAGTTGACGTGAAGATGAATCAAGTGGGTCTACCGCTGGGTAGATACCAAGTGACGCGATATCACGCGAAAGTACTACAGTTGCGTCTAAGTGAGCAAAGGTAGTTGCTGGAGATGGATCCGTTAAATCATCCGCAGGTACGTATACCGCTTGGATTGAAGTGATTGAACCCGTCTTAGTAGAAGCAATACGCTCTTGTAATACACCCATTTCTTCAGCAAGTGTAGGCTGGTAGCCTACCGCTGATGGCATACGACCAAGAAGTGCAGATACTTCTGTACCAGCAAGTGTGTAACGGTAGATGTTATCTACGAAGAAAAGTACATCGCGACCTTCGTCACGGAACTTTTCAGCCATAGTAAGACCTGTTAACGCTACGCGTAAACGGTTACCTGGAGGCTCGTTCATCTGACCGTATACAAGCGATACTTTATCAAGTACGTTTGAATCGTTCATCTCATGGTAGAAATCGTTACCTTCACGTGTACGCTCACCAACACCGGCGAATACTGAGTAGCCGCTGTGCTCGATTGCGATGTTACGGATAAGTTCCATCATGTTTACGGTTTTACCAACACCGGCACCACCGAATAAACCAACTTTACCACCTTTAGCGAATGGACATACAAGGTCGATAACCTTGATACCAGTTTCTAAAAGCTCAACTGAACTTGATTGCTCTTCGTAAGTAGGCGCTGCACGGTGAATAGACATACGGTCTTCTTCGCCGATTGGGCCAGCTTCATCGATTGGCTCACCAAGTACGTTCATGATACGACCAAGTGTTGCTTTACCAACTGGAACTTGAATCGACTCACCTGTATTCATTACCGAAGCACCACGACGCAAACCGTCTGTAGTACCCATAGCGATAGTACGTACCACACCGCCACCTAACTGTTGTTGAACTTCTAGAGTCAACCCAGTTAAATCGCCATCTGTTACTCTTAGCGCGTCATATACGGCTGGCACGTTGTTTTGTGGAAATTCAATATCCACAACGGCACCGATAATTTGGACGACCTTACCTAAACTCATGTCTATTCCTCTCGTTAATCTTTGCCTGAAGCATTAAACTGCTGCTGAACCAGAACAAATCTCACTAATTTCTTGTGTGATTGCTGCTTGGCGAGCTTTGTTATAAATAAGCTGTAACTCATCCATAAGGTCGCCGGCATTGTCTGTTGCAGCTTTCATTGCAACCATGCGGGCAGCCTGCTCAGATGCAGCATTTTCAACTACACCTTGGTATACTTGAGACTCAACAAACCGTACTAACAACGCTTCTAAAATAGCGTCTGGGTTTGGCTCATACAAGTAATCCCATGTGTGGGCAGATACTTCTTCTTCAGCTTTTGGCAAAGGGAGTAACTGATCTACTGTTGGCTCTTGCTTCATGGTATTTACAAACTTGTTGTATACCAAGAATAAACGGTCAATTTTACCTTCAGAGAATGCATCAAGCATTACTTTTACAGGACCAATTATATCCTGAATTGAAGGTTTATCTCCTAAGCCTGCTTTTTTAGCAAGGACTTGACCACCAAAGCGTTGGAAGAAACCAGCAGCTTTACTGCCTAAAGTTGCAAACTCTGCGCTTACACCTTTTTCTTTCCATGCTTTAATATCTAGTGCAACTTTTTTAAACTCATTTGAGTTTAAACCGCCACACAGACCACGGTCTGTAGAGATAACAATATAACCAACTCGTTTTACTTCACGCTCTTCTAAAAAAGGGTGGGTAAAATCAAGATTTGCCTGAGCAACACGACCAATCACTGTGCGTAATTTTGCAGCGTATGGACGGCTTGTAGCAACGCGTTCTTGCGCCCTTTTCATTTTAGACGCAGCAACCATTTCCATTGCGCTAGTGATCTTTTGAGTATTTTTAATACTACCGATCTTGCTTTTAATCTCTTTTCCGCTGGCCATGACTCTCTCTCCGAATCAAGGTGTGCTTTAGTTTCCTAAAGCGCACCATTAATAACTATATTACCAAGTTTGCGTAGACTTGAACTTCGTTAGAAGTTCTTTAAGTTGCGCTTCGATCTCGGCGTTGTAGTTACCAGTTTCATTGATTTGAGCCACAAGCTCTGCGTATGTGCTATTTGCATACGAAAGTAAAGCCGCTTCAAAATCCATGATCTTAGCGATCTCGATATCTTGAAGGAAACCTTTTTCAGCAGCAAATAACGACAAAGACATTTCAGCAACAGACATTGGCGCGTACTGTTTCTGCTTCATTAGCTCTGTTACACGCTCACCATGCTCAAGTTGAGCACGAGTTGCATCATCAAGGTCAGACGCGAACTGCGAGAACGCAGCTAATTCACGGTACTGAGCTAGGGCTAGACGAATACCGCCACCTAGTTTCTTAACGATTTTAGTTTGTGCAGCACCACCAACACGCGATACCGAAATACCAGCGTTTACTGCCGGACGGATACCTGAGTTGAATAGGTCAGTTTCTAAGAAGATTTGACCATCGGTGATAGAGATAACGTTAGTCGGTACGAACGCAGAAACGTCGCCGCCTTGAGTTTCAATGATTGGCAATGCCGTCAATGAACCAGTTGTACCTTTCACTTCACCATTAGTGAACTTTTCAACGTATTCAGCGTTTACACGCGAAGCACGTTCTAAAAGACGAGAGTGAAGATAGAATACGTCACCTGGGTATGCTTCACGACCTGGTGGGCGCTTAAGTAGTAATGAAATTTGACGATAAGCAACTGCTTGCTTAGACAAATCATCATATACGATTAAAGCGTTTTCACCGCGGTCACGGAAGTATTCACCCATAGTACAGCCCGCGAACGGTGCTAAGTACTGAAGTGCCGCTGATTCAGAAGCAGATGCAACAACTACGATAGTATTTGCTAATGCACCGTGCTCTTCTAATTTGCGAACTACGTTAGCAATAGTAGATGCTTTTTGACCAATCGCAACGTACACACACTTAACGCCTGTGCCTTTTTGATTGATGATTGCATCGATTGCTAGTGCAGTTTTACCTGTTTGGCGGTCACCAATGATAAGTTCACGTTGACCACGACCAACTGGAATCATCGCATCGATAGATTTATAACCAGTTTGTACTGGCTCATCTACAGATTTACGCTCGATTACACCTGGTGCAATTTTTTCTACAGGTTCAAACCCGTCATTATCTAGCGCGCCTTTACCATCGATCGGAGCACCTAGTGTGTTAACAACACGACCAAGTAGACCAGGACCAACAGGCACTTCTAAAATACGACCAGTTGTATATACTTTTACGCCTTCAGTAAGATCCGCGTACGGACCCATTACTACTGCACCAATTGAGTCGCGCTCAAGGTTTAGTGCGATAGCATAACGGTTGCCTGGAAGCTCAATCATCTCACCTTGCATACAGTCAGCTAGACCGTGGATGCGGATGATACCGTCTGTAACAGATACAATAGTACCTTCGTTACGAGCTTCACTTACAACTTCGAACTGCTCAATACGTTGTTTGATCAGATCTGAAATTTCAGTGGAATTAAGTTGCATGCTCTTTTTCCCAATTACGATTGTAGTGTTGTGGCTAAGCGGTTTAATTTACCGCGAATAGAGCCGTCGATTACAGTGTCACCCGCCTTAATAATAAGGCCTCCAACTACTGCTGCGTCTTCACTACAATTCAGCTTAACTTTGCGTGCGAAACGTTTTTCAAGTGCCGCTACCAATGACTCTTGTTGCGCTGCAACAAGAGGGGTTGCCGAAATCACATCAACGTCGATTTCTTTGTCGTATTCTGCTTTAAATTTAGCAAATAACTGTGCAACTGCTGGTAGTGCGATCAAACGTCCATTTTCAGCCATCACCTTAACTAGGTTCTGACCTTGTTCGTTGAGCTGCTCAGCACAAATTTGAATAAATAATTCAGCTTGTGTAGTAGCAGTAGGCATACCCGCTAGAAGCGCAGATGCTTTTTCATTGCTAGCAACGTGGCCAGCAAAAAATAACATCTCGTTCCAACTTTCAATAGTGCCTTTTTCAACGGCAAGTTCAAAAGCCGCTTTAGCGTATGGGCGAGCGATAGTAGTCAATTCAGACATGCTCATACCCTCCTAGTTACAGCTCAGCGACAAGTTTTTCAACGATGTCACTATGTGCAGCTTGATTAATTTCACGCTCTAAAATTCTCTGTGCGCCAACCACTGCCAGAGTTGCTACTTGCTTACGTAGCTCTTCTGTCACACGGTTACGCTCTGATTCAATTTCAGAGTGCCCTTGAGCAATGATTTTTTCACGCTCTTGTTGACCACGAACTGTCTCTTCGTCAACAATTAGCACAGCACGCTTTTTAGCTTGGTCTATGATATCAGCCGCTTGAACTTTGGCATCTTTAAGCTGTTCTGCAGCTTTCTTTTGCGCTAGTTCTAAGTCTTTTTCGGCTCTATCAGAGGCAGCTAAACCATCTTCGATTTTTTTCTGGCGAGCTTCAATTGCACCGTTTAGTGGTGGCCATACGAACTTCATACAAAAAAGTACGAACACCGTAAACGCAATCAATTCACCGATAAGAGTGGCGTTTAAATTCACAACCGCTCCTCCTTAAATAGTAAGCTGTTCAAAAAATAAAATTAAAGTACGAACAACAATACCATAGCGATACCAACACCAATCATTGCTACAGCATCGATTAGACCAGCAAGGATAAACATTTTAACTTGTAGCGAAGGTGCAAGCTCAGGTTGACGCGCACATGCTTCAAGGAATTTACCGCCCATGTTACCAAAACCAACTGCTGTACCGATTGCACCGAAGCCAATTAGTAAAGCTACTGCGATGTACTTAAGACCTAATACTAGTTCCATTTTTTTCTCCAAAGTTTCAATTGTAATTAAAGTTAAATATTAAAGGTAAAGATTATAAATTAGTGATTATCTGAACTTGCCATGCTTAGGTAAACAATGGTCAGCATCATAAATAAGAATGCTTGCAGTGTAATAACTAAGATATGGAATACTGCCCATACAAAGTGCAGTGGTAACTGCATAAAACCAATTGCGCCAATCAAGATGAAAATCAATTCACCTGCATACAAGTTACCAAATAAACGTAGTGCTAACGAAAATGGCTTAGAAACCAATGCGATAAGCTCAAGTAACAAGTTGAAAGGAATCAATAAAATTTGCACAAACACGTTATTAGAGCTAAACGGGTGAAGCGTTAGTTCTTTAATAAAGCCGCCAATGCCTTTGATTTTTATTGCAAAACCAACCATTAAAATAAATACACCCAGCGCAAGTGCAGAGGTCATATTAATATCGGTAGTCGGTACAATTTTCATGTACACGTCGTGTGAGTCCATACCGAATGCTGTTTCACCAACGAAACCTGCAAATGATGGTAAAAAGTCAACCGGGATTAAGTCCATTAAGTTCATTAAGAACACCCAAACGAATATCGTTAGGGCTAATGGCGCAATAAGCTTACTTTTACCGTGGAAGGTATCGCGTACGTTGTCGCCAACGAACTCAACGATAATTTCAATAAAACACTGAAATTTTCCTGGTACACCAAGTGTTGATTTTTTTGCGGCACTACGGAAGATCCATAAAAATATTAGACCTAATCCGATAGACCATGCGAGGGTATCCACATGCCATGTCCAGAATCCACTATCCGCACATGCTTTATTGAAGGCTAAACCGGCATCGGTCGAACACATCTTCGCATTGGTCAAGTGGTGCTGAATATGGCTAGATAGAGTAACTTCTTCTGCAGCCATGTTATATCCCAAAGTTAATGTTTAAAAAAAACGGGTGCAAACAATCCAGTAAACAACACCAACACATAAGCACTAAAAAAAGGCAGTAACACTACCGGGTAAAGCTTTAGTATTAGCGCGAACAATATGATTGTTAGCATAAATTTTAGTCCGTTGCCGCGTTTTAACGAGGCATACGCTTGATTTGCTTTACTCGCACCCATATATCTGAATGCGTAGAGGGCAAATACTAAGTGGGGGAGTACTGCTACGGTGCCTCCAGCAAATGCTGATAGCCCGGCATTTATTCCCCAACCTAAAAAAATAATTACTGTAGTAACTAACGCTACTACTCCCTGCAGAAGAATTAATTTCAATGCGGCAAGCCTATACGGTCTTGCTAACTTATTCGTCACGTTTAGTTAACCTTAATGGCGTTCTAATTGTCAGGGTATGAAAACTGGCGAAATTATACTTAATCCTGCCAGTTTTGCAACTTGAGTAGCTGTATTGTGGTGTAAAATAACGACAATTGTCTCATTTTAGACATGTTATTTATTAATGCTGGGAATAGTCTTGGTTGATACGGTTTAAAATGCCATCTAATTCATCAAGGTTTGTGTAAGAAATAACCAACTTACCTTTGCCTTTTTTGTTATAGTTTATTTCTACTTTGGCACCTATGTTTTCAGCGAGTTGTTGCTCTAACTGTTTAACATCTGGATCTTTTTCTGTTGCTTCTTTAGCGGCTACAGGCTCTAAAATTGAACGTACAAGCTTTTCGGTTTCTCGCACTGTAAGTGCTTTAGCCACAGCTAAACGCGCCGCATCAGATTGCGTATCTCCCTCAAGCGCTAATAAACAACGAGCGTGGCCCATTTCAATATCGCCGTGTTCTAACAATGTTTTTACGTCATTATTTAAATTATTTAAACGCAATAAATTAGTCACTGTAGTACGAGATTTACCAACGGCATCGGCTACTTGTTGATGCGTTAATTCAAACTCATTTAGTAAACGGTTTAAAGCAACCGCTTCTTCCATGGCATTTAAATCTTCACGCTGAATATTTTCTATTAAAGCAATAGCAACCGCAGCTTCATCGGGTACATCTTTAATAATACAAGGTACAGTATCAAGCTTAGCAATTTGCGCTGCACGCCAACGACGTTCACCGGCAATAATTTCATAGCTATTTTGAGCAATAGGGCGCACTACAATTGGCTGAATAATGCCTTGCGCACGAATTGAACTAGCTAACTCTTCTAATGCTTCTTCCGACATATCTTTACGCGGTTGATATTTACCCGAGTGTAAAAATTCGATCGGTAATTTTTGTAATTCGCTTTGTTGAGATTGCGTTACATTGTGCATAATGTCAGTTGTATTTGACGAATTTTGCTCATTGCTACTTGTTGGTGCAGGTTTTGATGAACTTAACAGCGCATCGAGTCCTCGGCCTAAACCTCTTTTTTTAGCAGACATATTATTTTTTTACCTCAAAGTTAGGCGACAACTGGCGTTGTTTTTTCTTTTCTGCGTAACATTTCACCAGCCAGTGCTAAATATGCTTTAGCACCACTTGATGCCCGGTCATAATACATCGCTGGTGCACCAAAACTTGGTGCCTCGGCTAAGCGAACATTACGCGGGATCACTGTGCGGTAAACTTTATCGCCAAAATGTTGTTTTAATTGTTCTGATACATCATTAGCTAATCGATTACGCGGATCGTACATAGTACGAAGTATGCCTTCAATTTGTAGCTTAGGATTAACTAACTTGGCAAGTTGCGTAATGGTGTCCATTAATGCGGTTAAACCTTCTAACGCATAATATTCACATTGCATAGGGACTAAAATAGAGTCGGCTGCAGCCATGGCATTTACTGTTAACATATTTAAAGAAGGAGGGCAGTCGATAAAAATGAATTCATATTGGTCTTGAATTTTTTCCAGCGCATTACGCAAACGTACTTCGCGGGCAAATAATTCCATTAATTTTACTTCTGCAGCGGTTACATCACCATTTGCAGCAATCATATGATATTCACCAGAGGTTTCTTTAATTATAACCTCTTCAATTGGCTTGTTTTCTATCAGCAAATCGTAAATAGTTGGCACGTCGCCATACTTATCTACGCCACTCCCCATAGTGGCATTACCTTGCGGATCGAGATCAATTAACAACACTTTTCGTTTTGTTGCAGCCATAGATGCAGCGAGGTTAACAGCGGTTGTAGTTTTACCTACACCACCTTTTTGATTTGCTAATGCGATGACTTTTGCCACAGTGTCTCTGATCCCTAGTCTTTAGAAAGAATAATTAAATGTCGTTGTGCATCTAAATTAGGTACTTCTAATGCAATTTTTTGCTCAAACTTAACGCCAGTCGGTAATGACTCTAGCTCTTCGCTAGGGAACACACCTTTAAGGGCAATAAATTTTCCTGAATGATCAATTAAGTGTCCACACCAGTCAACCATATCTTGCAATGAAGCAAATGCGCGACTGAGTACACCATCTAATTTAACACTTGGCTGATATTCTTCAACTCTTGACTGCACCGGAGTGACGTTATCAAGTCCTAGCTCATGTTTAACATGCATTAAAAAACGTACACGTTTACCTAAACTATCAAGTAACACAAAATGAGTGTTAGGTAATGCAATTGCTAATACAATACCAGGTAAGCCAGGGCCAGTTCCTACATCAATATAATGATGACCGGGTAAATGAGGTGCAACAACTAAGCTGTCCATTATGTGCTTAACCATCATTTCTTCAGGTAAGCGTACTGAGGTTAAATTATAAGCTTTGTTCCACTTAGTTAATAACTCAACGTAACGAACCAGCTGTTGCTGTTGTTTTTCGGTTAGCGCAATATTAGTTTGCGCTAACAATGTAGTTAATTGTTGCTGTAACACTAGGTACCCTCGCCGTTATGCAGATTTGCGTAACAAGCCTTGCTTCTTCAGATACACCAATAATAACGAAATCGCCGCTGGGGTGATACCAGAAATACGCGAAGCTTGACCAATAGTGTCTGGACGAGCATCAATCAGCTTAGCAACAACCTCATTTGATAAACCCGATACGGTTTTATAATCAAACTCTTTTGGTAAAATTGTTTGCTCATGGCGTAACTGTTTATTGATCTCATCTTGCTGGCGCACAATATAACCTGCGTACTTTGTATGGATCTCAACTTGTTCAAGCGCGGCTTGATTAGTAAATTCAGATCCTAAGCCGTCAATTGCCATTAGATCGTTATAACGAATTTCAGGACGACGTAATAATTCCTCTAAACTAGCTTCACGCGTTAATGGCGTTTTTAGCAATGCATTAACTTGATCTATCATTGTATGATCTTTGTGGATCCAGGTATCTTTAATACGCTGTTTCTCTTTAGCGATCACTTCCATTTTTTCGTTATATGCCTGCCAACGCTCATCATTCACTAAGCCTAATTCGCGGCCTTTTTCAGTTAAACGAATATCGGCATTATCTTCACGTAATAATAAACGGTATTCAGCACGGCTAGTAAACATACGATAAGGTTCTTTCGTTCCCAAAGTAGTTAAGTCGTCAATAAGTACACCCACATAAGCTTCGTCACGACGTGGAGTCCAAGACTCTTTACCCTGAACTTTTAAAGCAGCATTCATACCTGCAATTAAACCTTGAGCACCTGCTTCTTCATAACCGGTAGTACCATTTATTTGGCCCGCAAAAAATAAGCCATCAATAAATTTAGTTTCTAATGAACGTTTTAAATCGCGCGGATCAAAAAAGTCATATTCAATAGCATAACCAGGACGACAAATATGAGCATTTTCAAAGCCAGTAATAGATTGCACAATTTCAATTTGCACATCAAACGGTAAACTGGTCGAAATACCATTTGGGTATAACTCATATGATGTTAAACCTTCTGGCTCAACAAAAATTTGATGTTTATCTTTATCAGCAAAACGAACAATTTTATCTTCAATAGAAGGGCAGTAGCGCGGGCCTATGCCTTCAATAACACCACCATACATTGGCGAGCGATGTAAGTTTTTACGAATAACATCATGGGTCTTTTCATTAGTAAAGGTGATGTAACACGGTATTTGTTGTGGGTGATCACTTGGTTTACCCATAAATGAAAATACCGGTATAGGCGTATCACCTGCTTGTTCTTGCATTTTACTAAAATCAACAGTACGGGCATCAATACGTGGTGGAGTACCGGTTTTTAAACGATCCACTCTAAAAGGTAATTCACGTAAACGATCAGCCAATGCAATTGAAGGAGGATCGCCTGCACGACCACCTTTAAAGTTTTCTAAACCTATATGTATTTGGCCACCTAAAAAAGTACCTACGGTTAGCACAACACTTGGAGCACTAAAACGTAAACCCATTTGGGTAACCACACCAGTAACACGATCGTTTTCAACAATAAGATCATCACACGATTGTTGAAAAATCTTTAAGTTATCTTGGTTTTGCAATGTTGTTTGAATTGCCGCTTTGTACAAAGCGCGATCAGCCTGTGCTCGGGTTGCACGAACGGCTGGGCCTTTTGAAGAATTAAGTGTGCGAAATTGGATCCCGCCTTTGTCAATGGCCTGTGCCATTGCACCACCTAGAGCGTCAATTTCTTTAACTAAGTGACCTTTGCCAATGCCACCAATTGCTGGGTTACATGACATTTGACCAAGGGTATCCATATTGTGAGTTAGCAGCAGGGTATTCATCCCCATACGTGCGGCTGCCAATGCGGCTTCAGTGCCAGCATGTCCACCACCTACTACGATAACGTCAAAATTTTCGTGAAAAATCATTAATGGGATCCTACTTAAATCAAACCAGTAAACTTCAAAAGGGAGCGTATTCTACCTAGAATTTAGCCGAAGATAAATGATTAACAGCGGTCAAGATCTAAGTGTGTGATCTCTAATAATATAAAGGATCTTTTAAAGAGATCTTTTATTACTATTACTACTACTGAAGCACTTTTCTGTTGATAAGGTTTAGATCTTTATTTAAAACATGCGATTAGATCAGATCTAAAGTTGTGAACATGATCGGATCATCCAGCGAATAAGCTCTGATCAAAAAGGCACTTTATGCACAGGGCAATATCAACCGGATCTTATCCAATGGATAAGCATAGCTATAAATGCAGTTTAATCAGTGTTTATCCACAAAAACTATTAAATTATTAGTAAATTGTGGGTAACTTTAATTTTGTTTTTTAGCTTGATCTATTAATTTAAGCCTGTTTTAGCTAGCCAAGAGTCAAGCCAGGCCAGTGCAGTATCCTCTGGTAGCGCTTCATCAAGAATATTAAGCTCTAAGCGTTCGGCTACTCTAAGTGCACCTTTTTGTGCTAATAACTCATCTATATTGCGCCCAGCAAGGTTATAAGTATCGTAACTGGTATCGCCTAAACCAATGACTGAGTATTTTATATTAGATAAATCATCAGCTTGTATTAAATCGTCAATAAAGCTAATCAGATTTTCAGGGTAATCCCCTGCACCATAAGTGGATGTACATATTAACCAAATAGTATTTTGCTGATCTATATCGTTAAATACAGGTTGTTCATGTAGTTGCGTACTAATACCTTGAGCATTAAGTTGATCAGCTAATTGTTCTGCAACATATTCAGCGGATCCCATTTGGCTGCCAATAATAATATTTACTGCACTCATTAATTTTTGTGATCACATAGCTTTTAATTACCGCTCATAATAACTGAGTTTGTATAACAGTAAAGTTAAGAGTGCTTTTTTGTATAACTATTTTAGCTGTAATTTTAGCCTTGGTTACTTATAACGACTCAAGTTGTTGATTAAATAGGGTTTAACAAATAATCTTTAAATGTAATCTTCTGATAAAGTTGTTGATAACAGTGGGGGAAGCTCTGTTTAAAGCCACTTTTTTATTTATGATTGATCGCTAAGTTATTGATTTAAAGAATATGAAAATGCTTAAATAGAGCTTATTAAGCAATAATATATACCCTGATCATAATGTGGATAGAATGCCTGTTGATAAGTGCTATTTAGATCATAAAATAAATTTAAATGAGATCAAATAAAGCTGATCTTTTTATTAAATGAGTCAATTAACAGTAAATAGTTAGTTTTAATGGCGGATCTAGGATATTTACTTAGTTAAATACGGAAATTTAAGTCTCTATAAAAGGTAATAAAGGCTAATTGTGGATAACTGATCTGAGATTATTTATTTTTTCAGCGCAGATCATCATTAATTTTAGCTAACTTGGCCGACCAAAAATATAATTCACGCTTACTTGGTGTTGTGTTGCTCTACTCAATTTTATAAATATGCGTAATTTAGAGTCAATAAAAGCCTAAAATAGGCTCCTATATTGAATGAATTATAAACATATATTGCAGCTCTTAAGCTTAATTAAGGCTATTTTAATAGGAAGTATTACCATAATAGCCACCGTAAAATTGATCCACTGCAGTTAAAATAGCAGTCTGTTTTGTAAAAAACAGACTGCATTAATGCTATAAATTAGCCGTTTTATAGCTATTAAAGTGGCATTATTTTTAGTTAATAACGACATTACTCTAACAAATAAAGACTGGCCAGCTCTTATCAGGCATTAATATTAGCGCAATAAAGCTGTTTTTAGGGAGGAAGTATGTAGTGAAAGCAGGGGATTTTGACAATAAAAAAGAGCCTCTAGGGCTCTTTAAAATATATTTGGCAACTTATTTACCAATACAAAACGAGCTAAATATTTTTCCAAGTAGGTCATCTGAGGTGAATTCACCGGTAATTTCGTTTAGATATTGCTGGGTTAAACGCAATTCTTCGGCGAGTATTTCGCCCGCTATATGCATTTCTAACTGAGCTTTACCTGTATCTAAGTGGTACGCTGCATGCTCAAGCGCATCAAGGTGGCGGCGACGTGCCATAAAGCCGCCTTCTGTTGCACCATCAAAACCAATACAGGCTTTTAAATGCTCGCGAACCAGCTCAATACCATCGGCATTTTTAGCACTTAAACTGATGACCGGGTATTGCTGATTTTGCTCCATACCAACAACATCGCCCGATAAATCGGCTTTATTTCTAATCACTGTAACCCCTAATCCAACGGGTAATTTAGCCATAAATTCTGGCCAAATTTTATGGGGATCAGTATCAATAGTGTCGGTTCCATCAAGCATAAACAGCACTCGGTCAGCTTGGTTTATTTCATCCCATGCGCGCTCAATACCTATTTGTTCTACTAAATCAGGGCTTTCACGCAGACCTGCTGTGTCTATAATATGCAGTGGCATGCCATCTATATGTATATGTTCACGTAGTACGTCACGTGTAGTGCCGGCAATTTCGGTTACAATAGCGGCTTCGCGCCCAGCAAGGGCATTTAATAAGCTTGATTTACCCGCATTAGGGCGACCGGCAATAACAACCCGCATACCTTCGCGCATTATGCTGCCTTGCTTAGCTTGATCGGTTACCGTATTGAGCTGGGCAATAATGGCATCTAAATCGCCAGAAACTTTACCGTCAGATAAAAAATCGATTTCTTCATCGGGAAAATCAATTGCGGCTTCTACGTACATACGCAAGTGAATTACTTTTTCTACAAGTGTTTCTATGTGCTTAGAAAATTCACCTTGAAGAGACTGTAGGGCACTTTTAGCGGCTTGCTCTGAGGTTGCATTAATTAAATCGGCGATGGCTTCTGCTTGTGTTAAATCAAGCTTGTCATTCATAAATGCACGTTCAGAAAACTCCCCAGGCTTTGCTAAACGAACGCCCTCTATTTTACTAATTTCTTTAAGTAACATATCCAGTACTACAGGACCGCCGTGGCCTTGTAGTTCAAGTACATCTTCACCAGTGAATGAGTTAGGGCCGGCAAAGTAAATGGCAATACCTTGATCAAGTTGCTCGCCAGCAAGGCTTTTAAATGGCACATAATCGGCGTAGCGAACTTTAGGTATTTTACCTACTACTTTTTCGGCAACACTTTTAGCAAGGCTGCCTGAAACGCGAATAATACCAACACCACCACGTCCGGGGGCTGTTGCTTGTGCTGCAATTGTGTCTTGATTGATCATGCTATTAATTTGCCAACAATGAGTAACTTTATGGCGGTATTGTAACCTATGGATTTATTTGTAGCGAATAGCTGTGGTGAAAAACAGGTAATAAAAAAGGCGACCGAAGTCGCCTTTATATAAGTAGGAGCTTAATTAGCCTCTTACTTTAATACCTTTCTTTTCCATGCCGCGGTAGATGATGAGCATCTGGACAATAGAAATAAGGTTAGACACTAACCAGTAAAGAACTAAACCAGATGGGAACCATAAGAAGAACACAGAGAAGATAACCGGCATAAAGGTCATCATTTTTTGCTGCATTGGATCGGTAACCGTCATAGGCTGTAATTTTTGCGTAATAAACATACTGGCGCCAAATAAGATTGGTAACACGTAGTATGGGTCTTTCGCAGAAAGGTCAGTTAGCCAAAAAATAAATTCAGCGTGGCGAAGTTCTGTTGATTCTAAGAACACGTAGAACAAGGCTAAGAAAATAGGCATTTGTAGCAAAATAGGGAAACAGCCACCCATAGGGTTCACTTTTTCTTTTTTGTACATTTCCATTGTGGCTTGGCCGAATTTTTGACGGTCGTCACCAAATTTTTCTTTAAGCGCTGCCATTTTAGGCTGAAGGGCACGCATTTTAGCCATTGAAGTATATTGCGCTTTAGTCAGTGGGTACATTAACGACTTAACGATAATAGTAATGGCAATAATAGCCACACCCCAGTTACCTAAAATACTGTGTAACCACTTTAACAATACAAATAAAGGTTGTGAGATAAACCATAACCAACCGTAATCTACGGTTAAATCTAAATCTGGGTGAATAGCTTCAAGTACATCAGACTCTTTAGGGCCCATATAATAAGTCGCAGTAAGTGTTTGCTCACTACCAGCTTGAATATTAACCGCTTCGTCTTTAACACCAATGATGGCAGCATTACTCTTAGTAATTAAACTATAAAGTGTATTTGACTGATCCTGCATTGGAACCCAAGCACTTACAAAGTAATGTTGAATAAACGCAACATAGCCACCAAGTGTAATTTTATTTAGGTTTTTGTCAGCCATATCTGAAAAACTGTACTTTTCGTACGGGTCATCATCAGTACCGTATGCTGCACCTAAATAGTTTTGATCAACCATGCTGCCTTTGTCTTGTACAGTGCGCTTAACTTGTGTGTAAAGCTGTACTTGAAGTGGCGTGCTAGTGGTGTTGTTAATTGTGTATTCTAAAGCAACATCATATTGACCTTTTTTGAATACATAGGTTTTTGTAAAGTTAACACCATTACTATCAGTAAACTGTAGCGGCACTCTAAGCTCATCACCCGTTAAAGTGTATGACTTTTGCTCTACGTGGTAAGTTGGGCGACCTTGTGCAGAAGCATCAGGACCATTTAAGCCAATTAAACCACTTTGTGAAAAGTATTGTTTACCATCAAACTCACCAAGCAGCATATAAGGTGTTTCACTGCCTTTAGTTTCTTCATATTGAAGTAAGTAAGTTTCAACAATATCACCGCCTCGGGTATCAATTTTAACTTTGAAAACATCTGTTGTAATTTCAATTACAGAGCGTTTTGCTAAAGTTGCTGAGGCAGGTAACGCAGAGTCAGATGAAGTTGGTACATAATCTTCTGATTCTGATGATGTTGGGTTTAATGTTTGTGTGGTGGCACTCGGATCGGCTTTTGGCGTGTTGTAATCAGTATTCCATTCTTGAAATAATAAAAACGACACCAGCATCAGGCCAATGAATAAAAACGTGCGTTGCGATTCCATAACAGCTCTTATTTCTCGTGTTGGTGGTTAATATGGGTTAATTTTTCAGGAACGGGGTCGTTCCCACCTGAATGTAAAGGATGGCATTTTAATATGCGTTTAACTGCTAACCAACTGCCTTTTACTGATCCATGCAAATTAATTGCTTGAATAGCGTAACTAGAGCACGTTGGATTAAAACGACAATGCGGACCTAATAGCGGGCTAATCCACTTTTGATAACCGCGGATAAATAAAACTAAACAATACGTTGGCAAAGCAACAAGTGGTTTAAGTAACCTCATGATATATATGCTCCTACGTAAGTTTAGTAAATAGATACCATGTATTTAAAGACTCAATATGAGATTTCAAATGCATGATTAAAAGGTGAGCTAAAGATACCTTAATTAACCCTGTAATTCTATTGCTATTAGGTCTGTTTATTTGATTTAACTGATTTATTAGGGCGCTTTTTAAAAGGTGGTGGTTTGGGCGCACCCGGTTTGCAGCGCTCATTAATTTTACGCCACAACTTGGTCAGTTGTTTGGTTAATTCTTCATTAGACTGCTCATCAATACCACTTTTAACCATAAGCACAATATCTATATTGTCGATGTTGTGTTTATTTAAACGAAAGCATTCGCGAGCTAAACGTTTAATACGGTTACGTTGACATGCCTTTTTAACTCGTTTTTTAGCAACAGTAAGTCCTAACCGAGGTTGATCTTGGTCATTAGGTTTAGCTAAAAGAGTAAAGAAAGGAGTTGCAGCCCGGGCGGGTTCATTAAATATGCGAGAGTAATGCGAGGGAGTTAACAGACGTAACTCCCTGCCAAAGTTAAAGTCTTCCACTTATAAATTAAGCAGAAAGAACTTTACGGCCTTTAGCGCGGCGACGAGCTAATACTTTACGGCCATTTACAGTTGCCATGCGAGCACGGAAACCGTGAGCACGTTTGCGTTTTAAAACGCTTGGTTGAAAAGTTCTTTTCATAACAATCTCTTCCGATCGGTTAAAGTTAAAACATCCTATGCAGGTCGCGATCCTGGCACAGGTGCCATTGCGAGCGCGAGATATTATAGATGAAGTGTATTAAAGTCAATCATAATTACGCACTACCCTTAGAGTATACCAGCTATTTAATGTAGATCATAAAGAGTGATCTATTAGGATCATCATTAATAAGAAGTTTTCCACAGCCCCTGTATAAAAAGTGAATAAAAGCAGGGGAAAACTAAATTAGATCGCAGATTTGTTTCGCGATCCAGAGCTAATTTTGTTATGATCTATGCTCAGGCTTTAAAATTAAACTTGTATTAAATCATTGTGTTAAGTGTTTTATACCGTGATATCAACAATTTTATAAAAATCAGTCTTTTACTTGTGGATAAAGTGTCTTCATAATAGCCGGTCTTGGGTCGCTTATTGGGCCATTTAAACGCATTACAGAGGTGATTTTTAATCATTAATGATGTGCGGGAATAAAAATTATATCTCTGGGAGTTTGACTGTGTATCTGTCGGTTTGGCAAAGTTGTTTATATGTATTGCAAGATGAATTGCCTTCGCAGCAGTTCAGTATGTGGGTGCGACCACTACAAGCAGAAAGTACCGAAGATACCTTGACGATTTATGCACCTAATCGCTTTGTACTAGATTGGGTAAGAGAAAAATACCTAAATAGAATTAATGAATTATTAGTAGAGATTTGTGGTGTTGAAGCTCCAGAGCTACGTTTTGATGTAGGCAGTAAGCCTTTATTAAATGCACAGCCTGTATCTGTTGCTGGAACGCAATCGGCGCCAACTACACAAGCCAAACAACAATCACGACAACCAAAACCTGTTGTAGAGCCAGCGCCAAAATCTGAATATAAATCGAATATAAAAGAAAATTATACCTTTGACAGTTTTGTTGAAGGTAAATCAAACCAGTTAGCAAAAGCAGCAGCAACACAAGTTGCAGATAATCCAGGTGCCGCTTTTAACCCTGTATTTATATACGGTGGTACAGGTTTAGGTAAAACGCATTTATTGCATGCTGTAGGTAATGGTATTTTGGCTAATAAGCCAGATGCAAAAATAGTTTATATGCATTCAGAGCGCTTTGTACAAGATATGGTAAAAGCACTGCAAAATAACGCGATTGAAGAATTTAAGCGTTACTATCGTAGTGTTGATGCGCTAATGATTGATGACATTCAATTTTTTGCTAACAAAGAGCGCTCACAAGAAGAGTTTTTTCATACCTTTAATGCGTTATTAGAAGGCAATCAGCAAATAATTTTAACCTCTGACCGTTATCCAAAAGAGATAGAAGGCGTTGAAGACAGACTTAAATCGCGTTTTGGTTGGGGTTTAACTATTGCAATTGAGCCTCCTGAGCTTGAAACACGCGTTGCTATATTGATGAAAAAAGCGCAGCAGAGTAAAATTAATTTACCGCACGAAGTCGCCTTTTTTATTGCTAAAAAATTACGATCTAATGTACGCGAACTAGAAGGTGCGCTTAATCGTGTTATTGCCAATGCTAACTTTACCGGTCGTCCTATATCTATCGACTTTGTAAAAGAAGCGCTACGCGATTTACTTGCCTTACAAGATAAGCTAGTTACCATAGATAACATACAGCGCACTGTGGCAGAGTATTACAGAATTCGTATTTCTGATCTGCTGTCTAAACGCCGTAGTCGCTCTATAGCAAGGCCTCGGCAAGTTGCTATGGCATTATCTAAAGAGTTAACCAATCACAGTTTACCTGAGATTGGAGACGCCTTTGGTGGCCGCGATCATACAACTGTATTGCATGCGTGTCGTAAGGTTAAATCACTACGTGATGAAAGCCACGAAATTAAAGAAGATTACCAAAATTTAATAAGAACATTGTCATCTTAAGGCTGACTTTATTATGCAAATAACAATATCAAGACAACAGTTTTTAAAGCCATTAGTGCAAGTATCGGGCGCTATTGAGCGTAAGCATACATTGCCAATTTTATCTAACGTATTGTTAGCAGTAGAAAACGGGCAACTTTCAATGACAGGTACCGACCTTGAAATTGAACTCGTTGCAAGCGTGTTTGTAGGTGATGATATTGCCGATACTAAGTTAACATTACCGGCTAAAAAATTACTCGATATTTGTAAAAGCCTACCAGATGGTTCAGACCTAACGTTAAGCTTACAAGAGCATCAGTTATTACTAACCAGCGGTAAAAGTCGTTTTTCGTTAACGACCTTAGCCGCCGAAGACTTTCCTAATTTAGAACAGTGGGATGGCGAAGTTGAGTTTCAACTAACGCGTTTAGAGCTGCGAAAATTACTAGAAAGCACGCATTTTTCGATGGCGAATCAAGACGTACGTTACTATTTAAATGGTATGTCGTTTGAAGTAGACAATACTGACATTAAAACAGTGGCCACTGATGGACATCGCTTAGCTATTGCACAAAAGCAATTAAAGCAATCGCTTAATACGCAGCGTCAGCTAATTATACCTCGTAAAGGGGTGCAAGAAATTATGCGCCTTATGGTAGCCGACGAAGAACTAGTCACTATTCAGTTTGGTGCTAATCATATTCGTATTATCGATATAGAGTTTACCTTTACTAGTAAGTTAGTTGATGGACGCTTTCCTGATTACCGCCGTGTGTTACCTCGTGGTGGCGATAAAGTCATTACTGCTAATCGCGAATGGTTACGTAGTGCGTTTCAGCGAGTCTCTATTTTATCTAACGAAAAGTTTAGAGGTGTGCGTTTAAACTTATCCAATGGTTTGTTAAAAATCACTGCTAATAACCCTGAGCAAGAACAAGCTGAGGAAGTAGTAGAGGTTGGTTACGAAGGCGCCGACCTAGAAATAGGCTTTAACGTTTCTTATGTACTTGATGTATTAAACACATTAAAAACAGAAGATGTACTGTTTACATTGGCCGATTCAAACAGCAGCGCACTAATTGAAGGTGCAGGCGATGAAGAAGCAATGTACGTAGTTATGCCTATGCGTTTATAAGACTATAAGTACCCAATGAGCTTAAGTCATTTGAGCCTCAAATATTTTCGTAATATTGAGGCGCTGACGCTAGAACCAGTTAACGGCGTTAATATAATTTATGGTGAAAACGGCAGCGGAAAAACCAGCCTTTTAGAAGCTATTTATTACCTTTCACACGGCAAATCTTTTAGAACATCAAAGCATAAAAGTATTATTGCGCATCAGCAAGAGCAGTTTGTAATCCATGGCCGCAAAGCTATACACGACTTATCTATTCCTATTGGTATTAGTAAAACCCAAGCGGGCGAAACGAATTTAAAAATTCAAGGTAAGGCGAGCCGAAAAATATCAGAACTTGCACAGCTTATGCCGGTACAAATAATTACTCCAGAGAGTTACTCGTTATTTTTTGGTGGGCCTAAAGAGCGCAGAAAGTTTTTAGATTTAGGTTTGTTCCACGTGGAACATGAGTTTTTCTTTTTATGGCAATCGTTCAATAAAGTGTTAAAACAACGAAATGCGCTACTAAAAAGTAAGCCAAAGAATTATTTTGACCAAATTAAGTTTTGGGACAAAGAATTTGTTAGACTGGCTGAGCAAATAAATAAATTAAGAATGGCGTATATAAGTAGGTTTAAGCAGCAGTTTTTTGATAAAATGTGTGCAGAATTAACGCTAATACGCGATTTAGAAATAAGCTTTAATGCCGGCTGGAAAGAGAGCGAATCTCTTAGCGATGCATTAGAGTTAAACTTTGAGCGAGATGCTCGCCAAGGTTTTACTAGTAAAGGGCCTCATAAGGCTGATTTTAGTTTTAGTGTCGCTGGCAGTAGCGTTGAGAATATTTTCTCTCGTGGACAATTAAAGCTATTACTTTATGCGTTAAAAGTAACGCAAAATAGTTTAATTGAGTCAGAGACAGATAAGCAATCTATATTGCTAATAGATGATTTACCTTCAGAATTAAGCGAAGATACAAAAGAGAAAGTGGGGCAACTATTAGCTCACTGCAGTTCTCAAATTTTTATATCTTCAATTTTGTCTGAAAGTATTTCTGCTGTGGTGGAACCCATGCAACGAGAACTGCAAATGTTCCACGTGAAACATGGCAACCTAATAACAAGATAAGTGGGATTAACCATGTCTGAGAATTATGACTCGTCGAGTATAAAAGTACTTAAAGGATTAGACGCAGTAAGAAAGCGTCCTGGAATGTATATAGGGGACACCGATGATGGCACGGGCTTACACCATATGGTGTTTGAGGTCGTCGATAACTCTATAGATGAAGCCTTAGCAGGTCATTGTGATGATATTTTTGTAACGATTCACTTAGATGGTTCGGTATCTGTACGAGATAACGGCCGTGGTATCCCAACTTCAATTCATGAAGAAGAAGGTGTATCTGCAGCCGAAGTAATCATGACGGTACTGCATGCCGGTGGTAAGTTTGATGATAACTCTTATAAAGTTTCAGGTGGCTTACACGGTGTTGGTGTATCGGTTGTTAACGCATTATCAGAAAAGCTTAAATTAACAATTCGCCGTGAAGGTAAACTTCATGAGCAAACATACTCTCATGGTGTACCAGATGCGCCATTAGCCGTAATTGGCGACGCAGACACAACTGGTACAGAGTTACGTTTTTGGCCAAGTGATCAAACATTTACTAACTTAGATTTTCATTACGACATTTTAGCTAAGCGCTTACGCGAGCTTTCATTTTTAAACTCTGGCGTAAGCATTATTTTAAATGATGAGCGTGAAGAGAATAAAAGTGATCACTTTAAATACGAAGGCGGTATCAGAGCGTTTGTAGAGTATTTAAACCGTAATAAAACACCTATACATAAAGGTGTATTTCACTTTACACATACGCGTGAAGAAGATGGTATTGTTGTTGAAGTGTCAATGCAGTGGAATGATGCTTATCAAGAAAACATATACTGTTTTACAAATAACATCCCACAACGCGATGGTGGTACTCACTTAGCCGGTTTTAGATCTGCGCTAACACGTACACTTAACAACTATATGGAAAAAGAAGGCTTTAACAAAAAAGCTAAAACAACCAGTAATGCAACGGGTGATGACGCTCGTGAAGGCTTAACTGCTGTTGTAAGTGTTAAAGTACCAGATCCTAAGTTTTCATCACAAACTAAAGACAAGCTAGTTTCGAGCGAAGTTAAGTCTGCGGTTGAACAAGCAATGGCTGAAAAATTCACTGAGTTTTTATTAGAACACCCAACAGATGCCAAAATTGTTGTAGGTAAGATAATAGATGCGTCACGTGCGCGTGAAGCTGCACGTAAAGCACGTGAAATGACACGTCGTAAAGGTGCAATGGACTTAGCCGGTTTACCTGGTAAGTTAGCCGATTGCCAAGAAAAAGATCCAGCACAATCAGAACTATACATAGTGGAAGGAGACTCTGCTGGCGGATCAGCCAAGCAGGGACGTAACCGTAAAAACCAAGCTATTCTTCCGCTTAAAGGTAAAATATTAAACGTAGAAAAAGCACGTTTTGATAAAATGCTTTCATCACAAGAAGTAGCAACACTCATTACGGCATTAGGTTGTGGTATTGGTCGTGATGAATATAATCCTGAAAAACTGCGCTATCACCGTATCATTATCATGACGGATGCTGACGTGGATGGTTCGCACATTCGTACCTTATTACTTACGTTCTTTTATCGCCAAATGCCTGAAATTGTTGAGCGCGGATATATTTATATTGCACAACCACCACTTTATAAAGTGAAAAAAGGTAAGCAAGAGCGTTATATTAAAGATGATCCAGCACTAGTTGAATACCTAACAACACTTGCTTTAAATAATGCAACTTTGTACACCAGTACAGATGCAAGCGGTATTGAAGGCGAAGCACTAGAAAAAATTGTTCACGATTATCAAAATACCGTTAAGGTAATTGAGCGTCTAAAACGTAAGTTTCCTAATACTGTAATGAACCGTCTTATTTACCAAAGTGAACTGAAAAAAGAAGATCTTTCAGATGAAGCTAAAGTAATAGCATGGACTAAAGAATTAGTTGATGACTTAATTGATCGTGATGAAGATGCTACTATTTTCCAAGCTGCAACAGAGCACGATACTGAGCGCAATTTATACTACCCAGTAGTGAAAATTCGTCAGCACGGTGTAGATAAAGCGCACGTACTTCATTATGATTTTATAGCTTCACGCGATTATCAGCGCATTGCTGTTACTGGTGTAAACATTGCAAATATCATTACTGAAGGCGCTTATATTCAACGCGGTGAGAAAACACAACCTGTTGATAACTTTGTGGATGCTTTAGACTGGCTAATTGCTGAATCTAAGCGTGGCCTCTATATACAGCGCTATAAAGGGTTGGGCGAAATGAACCCAAGTCAGCTGTGGGAAACTACAATGGATCCCGATGCACGTCGTATGCTACAAGTAACCGTTGAAGATGCAGTAGCTGCTGATCAGTTATTTGCAACGCTAATGGGTGACCAAGTAGAACCTCGTCGCGAGTTTATAGAACAGAACGCGCTACGCGTAGTTAACCTAGACGTATAATTAGTAATACTACTCACAAAAAAGGAGCCAATGGCTCCTTTTTTATTTTTTCAATTGCACAAACTGCTTAAAACCTGCGTGTGCACAAGGTATACTGAGGGTAATTTTCACGCTACTTCTCAGATAGTAAAAAGCCAAATATGCAAAAATATGACGTTAAAACCTTTCAAGGTTTGATCCTGGCTTTACAGGATTATTGGGCGCAGCAAGGCTGCGTTATTATTCAACCACTTGATATGGAAGTGGGCGCTGGGACATTCCACCCGCAAACATTTTTAAAATCGATTGGCCCAGAGCCAATGTCGAGTGCATACGTACAACCGTGTCGACGACCTACCGATGGCCGTTACGGCGAAAACCCAAACCGCTTACAGCATTATTACCAGTTTCAGGTTGTGCTAAAGCCTTCGCCAGATAATATTCAAGAGCTTTATTTAGGCTCTTTAGCGGCCGTAGGCATAGATACCTTAACAGACGAAGTGCGCTTTGTTGAAGACAACTGGGAATCACCTACCTTAGGTGCGTGGGGCCTAGGTTGGGAAATTTGGTTAAACGGCATGGAAGTAACCCAGTTTACCTACTTTCAACAAGTGGGCGGCATTGAGTGCTCACCGGTAACTGGCGAAATCACTTACGGCCTAGAGCGTTTAGCCATGTATATTCAGGGCGTAGACAGTATTTACGACCTAGTTTGGGCTGATGGCCCGCTTGGGCGAGTAACTTACGGCGATGTGTTTCATCAAAATGAAGTAGAACAATCTACTTATAACTTTGAGCACGCCAACGTAGAAGATCTATTTGCTCAGTTTGATAAATGTGAAGCAGAGAGCCAAAAGTTAATTGAAGCAAATTTACCGTTACCGGCTTATGAGCAAGTAATGAAGGCATCGCATGCATTTAACTTATTAGACGCGCGCCACGCAATTTCGGTAACCGAACGCCAACGTTACATACTACGCGTTCGTGCTTTATCAAAAGCGTGTGCACAAAGTTATTATGATAAACGTGAAGCGCTTGGTTTCCCGCTGTGTAAGGATAAGTAGGCATGTCAGCACAAAACTTATTAGTAGAAATTGGCACCGAAGAGTTGCCACCAAAAGCGCTGCGTAAATTAGC
Organism: Pseudoalteromonas sp. SCQQ13; assembly: GCF_015864415.1. Classification (NCBI taxonomy): domain Bacteria; kingdom Pseudomonadati; phylum Pseudomonadota; class Gammaproteobacteria; order Alteromonadales; family Pseudoalteromonadaceae; genus Pseudoalteromonas; species Pseudoalteromonas sp. SCQQ13. Next base: position 27,300 of record NZ_JADYXG010000024.1, read on the forward strand.
AGAAGCATTTGCTGCAAACTTAACTGCAGAACTAGAGACATTAGAATTAGCGCATCAAGGCGTAAGCTGGTATGCATCACCACGTCGTTTAGGCCTTCGCGTAATAGCGCTTGATGCAAAACAACAAGATAAAGAAGTAGAAAAACGCGGCCCAGCAATTAAGGCAGCGTTTGATGCAGATGGCAATCCTACTAAAGCTGCAATGGGTTGGGCACGTGGTTGTGGTATTGAAGTAAAAGATGCGCAAACACTTGAAACCGACAAAGGCGCGTGGTTGCTGCACCTTGCTAAAGTAGCAGGGCAAGAAACTAAAACGCTGATGGTTGACGTTATTAATAAAGCGCTGGCTAAATTACCTATTCCTAAGCCAATGCGTTGGGGCGCGAATAAAACACAATTTATTCGTCCAGTGCATACGGTAACTATTTTATTGGGTGATGAGTTAGTAACAGGTGAAGTGCTGGGTAAGCAGGTAAGTAACCAGCTTCAAGGACATCGCTTTCATCATCCTGAAAAAATTACCATTAACCATGCTGATGATATTTTTGATGTTTTAAAATCAGCCTACGTTATTGCCGATTACGAGCAGCGTAAAGCGCAAATTCGAGCGCAAATAGAAGCTGCAGCAAAAGCAATAAATGCGGTTGTAGCCATGGATGAAGATTTACTTGAAGAAGTAACATCACTGGTAGAATGGCCAGTAACATTAACGGCTACATTTGAAGAAGAGTTTTTGGCAGTACCGGCCGAAGCGCTTATTTACACGATGAAAGATGATCAAAAATACTTTCCGCTTTTAGATCAAAACGGCAAACTTTTAAATAAGTTTTTGTTTGTGTCTAACATAGAAAGTAAAGATCCTAGCGTAGTGATTTCGGGTAACGAAAAAGTAGTGCGTCCTCGATTAGCCGATGCGCAATTCTTTTTTGAAAGCGATAAAAAGAAAACACTAGAAAGCCGTTTAGAATCTCTCGATAGCGTATTGTTCCAAAAACAGTTAGGTACACTTAAAGACAAGTCTGCGCGTATTAGCGAGCTTGCCGGTTATATTGCCCAGCAACTTGGTGCAGATAAAGAGCTAGCACAACGTGCTGGTTTATTGAGTAAAACTGACTTAATGACCGAAATGGTGATGGAATTTACCGACATCCAAGGTGTTATGGGAATGCATTACGCACGTTTTGACGGCGAAGCTGAAGATGTAGCACTAGCGCAGAATGAGCAATATATGCCACGCTTTGCAGGCGACAGCTTACCTACCAACTTAATTAGTTGCGCAGTAGCGATTGCCGATAAGTTTGATACCTTAGTGGGTATCTTTGGCATAGGCCAAGCGCCAAAAGGCGACAAAGACCCATTTGCTTTACGCCGTGCTGCTATTGGCGCATTGCGCATCATGGTAGAAAAAGAGCTACCGCTTGATATTTTAGACCTAGTTGCTAAATCGCAAACCTTGTTTGGCGATAAGCTAACTAATCTTAATGTATCAACCGATGTGTTTGAGTTTATGCTAGGGCGTTTCCGTGCTTGGTATCAAGACGAAGGAATAGAAGTAGATGTGATTCAAGCTGTGCTTGCACGTCGTCCGACTAAACCTGTTGATTTTGATCGCCGTGTTAAAGCCGTAAGCCATTTTCGCACATTAGACGCAGCAGAAGCGCTTGCAGCCGCTAATAAGCGCGTAAGTAATATACTTGCTAAAAATGACATTACCAGCGAAGGTAATGTAGATGAAAGTTTACTAACCGACGACGCTGAAAAAGTACTTGCGGCACAAGTAGCAAAATTTGCTACTGAACTTGCACCACTTTACGCCAGTGGTAATTACCAAGAAGCATTAAGCCAATTGGCTGGTATTCGTCAAAGTGTTGATAGCTTTTTTGATAACGTGATGGTTATGGCCGACGACGAAGCAGTTAAGCAAAATCGTCTGGCGCTTTTAAGTCAGTTAAGCGGATTGTTTTTAGGTATTGCAGACATTTCTGTACTACAAAAATAACATTATTCGATAATGTAAAAAGCCAGCGTTTTGCTGGCTTTTTAGTTTTAATTTTGGTGTATTATTAACCTGCATATATAAAGTAAGGATCTCGAATGAAAAGCCCAATAAAACGTATTTTAACCTTAGCACTTGTTAGTTTTTTAACTGCTTGTTCTACGCAAATAACGCTTGATGATGTATTACCACAACAAAAATTAGATCGTACCGTGTATTTAAGGGGCGACTTTACCTTATGGGATGCAGAGCCACAGTACCAATTTACCCAAGTAGCGCGATCGCTGTATCAAGCAGAAGTTAAATTTTCAACGCCTGGTAAAGTATACGAATTTAAAATTGCCGATGCCGACTTTAGTGAAGGTTACAACTGTGGCTACAGCGATACTCAGCCAGCAGGGCAAAAACTAACACTAGGCCAACCTGCAGTTGCCGACTGTAATACTATTTATAATTACTTTAGCTATACGCCCGCAATAAAAGGCACCTACATAGTAAGTATTGATTACAGTAATTACGACAAGCCACAAGTGACGATAACGAAGAAGTAGATTTTCTGTAGGTTGGGTTGAGTGAAACGAAACCCAACCTACGCCAGTTCAAAGCCCTTTCTTAACTACATATCTATACGGTGCTGCTTCTGCATCTTTAGCCACCAGCGTGTGATCCATAAACGTACAAAAGCTCGGAATGTCGCGAGTTGTTGATGGGTCATCAGCGGTTATTAATAACGTTTCACCATCATTCATTTTACGAATAGCAGCGCGTACCATCATCACTGGCTCTGGGCAGCGAAGGCCTATGGCATCTAATTGGTGATCGGGGTTATTAAAGCTCATAATAAATTTGCCTGTTTAGTTAAAGCGATTGCTGCACATTAGGGTTTTACATTTTATAAGTTGTAGAGTTTAGCGCAATTTAAAGCGTTATTTAACTATTTTACTCATATCTAAATTACACACCTTATTTAATTAAAGGACTTAATCAATAGAGCTTGGCAATAACAAATAATACACCCGATCACAGTATTCCAGTTTTTCAATATAACCATATAAAACAACTAAAAATAAACCAATAAAAAAGGCGAACTGCATAAAATCAGTTCGCCTTTTTAATCACCAAGATGGTTTTACATGTTTAAACTAATTAGTCTTGAACACGTTCAAATACAGTGGCAATGCCTTGGCCTAAACCAATACACATAGTTGCTAAACCGTATCGTACATTTTTGTCTTCCATTAAGTGAATAAGCGAGGTGCTAATACGCGAACCCGAACAGCCTAGTGGGTGTCCAAGTGCGATTGCGCCGCCGTTTAAATTCACTTTTTCGTCAACTACATCCATTAACCCTAAATCTTTCATTACAGGTAATGATTGTGCTGCAAAGGCTTCGTTAAGCTCAACTACGCCTAAGTCATCAATTGTAATACCGGCTTGTGCAAGTGCTTTTTTGCTTGCTGGTACTGGGCCGTAACCCATGATTGATGGATCGCAACCCGCTACTGCCATTGCTTTAATGCGTGCGCGAATTGGTAAGCCAAGTTCTTTTGCTTTTGCTTCGCTCATTACTAACATTGCAGATGCGCCGTCAGAAAGTGCAGAAGAAGTTCCGGCTGTTACCGTACCCGATGCAGGATTAAACACTGGGCGCAGCTTTGATAGGCCTTCTACCGTTGTTTCTGGACGAATTACTTCGTCGTCTTCAACTAAGATAAGAGAACCATCTGCTGCGTGACCTTCCATTGCTAAAATTTCGCGGCGAAAACGTCCCTCAACAGTTGCAGCTTGAGCACGTTGATGTGAGCGGTACGCAAATTCATCTTGCTGCTCACGGCTAATGCCATGCAGTGTTGCTAGGTATTCAGCTGTTAAGCCCATAGAGCCAGCAGCTTGTGCAATGCTTGTTGCTAAACCTGGGTGAAAGTCGTTACCGTGAGTCATAGGTACGTGGCCCATGTGCTCAACACCACCAATTAGGTAAGTGTCGCCAGCGCCAGTCATTATTGCGCGTGCTGCGTCATGCAATGCTTGCATTGACGAGCCACATAAACGGTTAACTGTTACTGCTGGTACGCTATGCGGAATACCGGCAAGTAATGCAGCGTTACGTGCAACGTTAAAGCCTTGCTCTAATGTTTGCTGTACACAACCCCAATAAATATCGTCAATTGATGCTGGATCAACTGCTGGGTTGCGATCGAGTAAGCCTTTCATTAAATGTGCGCTTAAGTCTTCGGCACGTTTATTTTTGAATACGCCACCTTTAGAACGACCCATAGGTGTGCGGATACAATCTACAATTACTGGATTATTCATGATATTAACCTTCCACCTTATAGAAAACACGACCTTCTTCGGCCCATTGACGAGTTTGCTCTGATACTTGATAAATCGCACCTAAGTGAGCATATTTGTCGGCAGTTGCCACAAAGTTAGCTAAACCTGTTTGATCTAAGTAACGGAACGCGCCGCCTCTAAATGGAGGGAAACCAACACCGTAAACAAGTGCCATATCAGCTTCTTGTGGTGATGCAACAATGCCTTCTTGTAAACAAAGTAGTACTTCGTTAAGCATTGGGATCATACAACGGTCAATGATTTCTTGTTTATCGAATGCTTTTTCTGCTTCAGTAATTGGCTTAAGCAGCTCAATTGCAGTTTCGTCATGCGATTTTTTAAGACGACCGCGACGATCTGTTTCGTACTTATAAAAACCAGCTTTGTTCTTTTGGCCAAAACGCTTTTCGTTAGCAAAAATAGTCACTGGGTCTTTATCTGCACGCGCCATGCGCTCAGGGAAACCATCGGCCATTACGCCAGTACAATGAAAAGCGGTATCAATACCTACAACATCAAGTAAGTAAGCCGGACCCATAGGCCAGCCAAATACGTTTTCCATTACTTTATCTACTTTTGCAAAGTTAGCACCTTCAACTACTAATTTGCTAAAACCTGCAAAGTAAGGGAATAAAACACGGTTTACAAAAAAGCCAGGGCAATCGTTAACAACAATAGGAGACTTGCCTAATTTAAGCGCGTAATCAACTACGGCGTTAATGGTTTTATCAGAGGTTTTTGCACCACGGATAATTTCTACTAACGGCATTTTTGGTACTGGGTTAAAAAAGTGCATACCACAGAAGTTTTCTGGTTTATCTAACGCTTCTGCAAGTAAATCAATACAAATAGTTGAAGTGTTTGAGGTAAGTACCGTGCCCTCTGGCATGGTTTTCTCAAGCTCTGCAAGTACTGCTTGCTTAACTTTAGGGTTCTCTACTACGGCTTCAACAATAATATCGGCACTTTGTAGATCAGAATCATTAAGGGTCGGTTTAATTTTGCTTAGCGTACCAAGCATTTTTTCCATCGACATATGGCCACGTTTAACTTTTTGGCCAAGTAACTTAGAGGCTTCGCCCATACCTAAGTCAAGTGCATCCTGTTGGATGTCTTTCATTATAATAGGTGTACCTTTATAAGCAGACTGGTATGCAATACCGCCGCCCATAATGCCAGCACCTAACACTGCAGCTTGTTTAATTTCTACATCGCTTTGTTTAGCAAGTTTACGTGATTTACCTTTAATGTACTGGTCGGCTAGAAATATACCAATTTGCGCGGCAACTTCTGGCGTGCCTGCTAATTTAGCAAAGTTGGCATTTTCGATTGCCATTGCTTCATCACGAGTACAGTTAGCAGCTGCTTTAATGGTTTTTAAAGCCATTACAGGTGCAGGATAGTGGCCTTTAGTTTTAGCCATTACCATGCCTTCAGCCATTGCAAAGCTCATGCCTTGCTCAACACGATTTAATTTAAGTGGTTGTAGCTTTACATTGCGTTTTGCTTGCCAATCGAGCTTGCCAGCAATTGCTAATTCAAGTGTTGATACACTTGACTCTATAAGTTTGTCAGCACTAACTACTGCGTCAAAAGCACCTACTTTAAGGGCATCTGCTGCGCGGTTAGTAGAACCTGAGGTAATCCACATCATGGCGTTATCGGCACCAATAATGCGCGGTAAGCGTACTGTGCCACCAAAACCAGGCATTATGCCAAGGGTTACTTCTGGAAGACCCATTTGTGCAGTTTCGCTTGCTACACGATAATCGGTAGCAAGTACCCACTCACAGCCACCGCCAAGTGCTAAGCCATTTACAGCGCTTAGAGTTGGGAATGGTAAGTCTTCGATAGCGTCAAAAACGTCAGTGGCTTCTTTTATCCAAGTTACTAGTTCTGCTTCAGATCTAGTAAATATAGGTAAAAATTCGAATACGTCGGCACCAATAATAAAGTGTTCTTTATCACTGGTAAAAATCATGCCTTTTATATCAGTATTTGCAGCTAATTGTTTTAATGCTGTTGCGCAATCTGAAAGGGTTTGCTGAGATAGTGTGTTTACAGAAGCTGTAGCACAAAACTTAAACTCGGCGATGTTTTCCTTTATGAAGCTAACTTCAAAGGAATCGCTTTTATATAACATTATTATTCTCCCTAGTTGACGAACTAAGACTGGTACGATGAGTTGCGATTTAATCAGTGTGCTTGCTTTGAATTAAAAATGCAACGAAAAATTTAACTTGGTTACAAAACAGTTGGTTAAAATATAGCTTGTTTGGTGCTATGGTGGAACAAAAGTTTTTGCTTATTATTTTAATTTTATTATGAAGGCATTATGAAAAAATATTTATTAAATGCTATGGCAGCGGTTTTTATTTTCCCTCTTCACTGCGTTGAGGCAAACATCGATAACGATGCATTTTTAGACGCTGAAAAAAAAGTTCGCTATGGTGATTACCAAGACTTTAAAATGGCTATAAGTAATCTTGATCATCCATTAAAGCCTTATGTTGAAAAAGTATATTGGCAACGACATCCCGATATAAAACACCAAGCAGAAATAGAGGATTACCTCACTATTTATCAGCATACGCCGCTAGAGTGGCCAGTGCGTAAAGCATGGTTAAGCTATTTAGAAAAGCATAATAAAAAAGCAGCGTATATTCGCAATTACCGTAAAACCTCTGATACTGAACTGACTTGTACATATTTAGATTATCAACTTGATTTAGGTGCGCCAGAAAAAGCGATATTTAACCAAGTAACTGATTTATGGACGGTAGGCAAGTCGCAACCTAAAGCGTGCGATGGGCTTTTTTCGTTATGGCGTAAAAAAGGCTATATGAGTAAAGAAGCTGTTTGGCAGCGGGTGACTATGGCGGCAGAAGGCGGTACTCAAAGCCTATTACCTTATTTAAAAACATTACTACCCAGTAATGAAGGTTACTTAGCTGATTTATACTTAAAAGTACGCCGCGATCCAAGTGCTGCAGCCGGATTATACAGATACAAAAATAAGTCGGTTAAAGAAGGGCAAATAGCTCTTTATGGTGTAAAGCGTTTAATTTGGCGCGATAAAGAGCTTGCTTTAAAAGCATGGGAAAAGCTAGAGCAAATATTTACTTACAGCGATGCAGCTAAAGCAGATGTGTATTATACCTTTGCACTGTCGCTTGCTTCCAGCGGACATAAACAAGCAAGCTTTTGGCTAAACAAAGTGCCAAAAGATCGCCAAGACAGCAAACTAATTCAGTGGCAACTCGGTAATATGCTTAAAACCCAAGATTGGGAGGGTATTGCAGCCTTTTTTACTGGTAAAGATAACTTAAGTCTTGGCCAGCAATACTGGTTAGCGTACAGCTACGCAAAACGTGGTGAGCAACAAAAAGCAGACGCTATTTGGAAAACAGTAGCAGCTAATCGCGATTATTATGGTTTTTTAGCCGCGGCACGATTAGGGTTACCGGTTGATTTAAATAACCAACCTTTAGTTGTTGATCAGGCGCTTGTTAATAAAGTAAAAAATGCCCCGGGCTACAAGCGTGCGAAAGCTTTTTATGAGCTTGAGCGCTTTACCTCGGCACGTCGCGAATGGAATTACCTAACAAACACCTCGAGTGACGAAGAAAAGTTAGCTGCTTCAATACTCTCCACAGAGCTGGGTTGGCATGACAGCACTATTTTTACACTGGCAAAAATAAAAGCGTGGGATAACGTAGAGCAGCGTTTTCCGTTTGCGTTTCAAGATGTATTTGAGCGCTACAGTAAGCGCAGTAAAATAGACGTGGCGTGGAGTATTGCCATTGCGCGCCGTGAAAGCTCATTTGCCCCCGATGCACGTTCATCAGCAAATGCGCGAGGGTTAATGCAGTTATTGCCCAGTACTGCCGATTACGTAAATAAAGGCAGTGTGTCGAGCCGCCGCTTATATCAACCACAAACAAATATAAGATTAGGTACGCGCTATTTGCAGTATTTAAAAAAGAAAAACCACGGCAATGAAATATTGGCAACAGCTTCATATAACGCAGGGTATCATCGTATTAAACGCTGGTTACCAGATGAAGCTATTCCAGCAGAGCTATGGATTGAATTGATCCCGTATAGAGAAACTCGCGATTATGTTAAAAACGTATTTGCCTACAGGCAGGTTTATCATACGCGTTTACACCGCGAGGGAAATATACTGGCGCCGCTACTCGAAATGAAAATGGGCGGATAATTAATAAAGGTAAGGGGATGCTAATAAGGTTAGATGTTCCCCTTATTTTGAGCGCTTTGGGTATGGATTGTGTGTGTGGTAGACTCAAAGCAAGTTAAATACAACAGATGGGTTTATTATGGATAAATTAGCCGTTTTATACGCCGAACATATTGCAACACTGCAACAACGTACTCGTACAATTTGTGAACGTGAAGGGTTAGAGGGATTAGTTATTCACTCGGGCCAAGCTAAGCGTCAGTTTTTAGATGATATGTATTATCCGTTTAAAGTTAATCCACACTTTAAAGCTTGGTTACCAGTACTAGACAATCCACATTGCTGGATTGTGGTAAATGGTAGCGACAAGCCTAAACTTATTTTTTATCGTCCGGTTGATTTTTGGCATAAAGTGCCAGATGAGCCGCGCGATTTTTGGGCTGAGTATTTTGACATTGAATTGTTATTACAGCCCGATCAGGTTGAAAAACTATTGCCCTACGACAAAGCTAACTACGCTTATGTGGGCGAATACTTAGAAGTAGCACAAGCACTAGGCTTTAGTGTTATGAATCCTGAGCCGGTACTAAATTACTTTCATTACCACCGCGCTTATAAAACCCAATATGAGCTTGAATGTTTACGCAACGCCAACCGTATTGCAGTAGATGGCCACAAAGCTGCCCGCGATACCTTTTTTAATGGTGGCAGTGAGTTTGATATTCAGCAAGCTTACTTAATGGCAACTCGCCAAAGTGAAAACGAAATGCCTTATGGCAACATTGTGGCGCTAAACGAAAACTGCGCCATTTTGCACTACACGCACTTTGAGGCAAAAGCACCGCAGCAACACAACTCATTTTTAATAGATGCAGGCGCTAATTTTAATGGCTATGCGGCAGATATTACCCGTACGTATGACTTTAAAAAACAAGGCGAATTTGCAGAGCTAGTGCAAGCAATGACTGCAGCGCAAATAGAGTTAGGTACGGGGTTAAAACCCGGCATGCTTTATGGTGATTTACATGTTGAGTGTCACAATAGCGTTGCACAAATACTTAGCGACTTTGATATTGTTAAGCTACCGGCTGAGGAAATAGTTGAACGTAAAATTACCTCTACCTTCTTCCCACATGGTTTAGGGCATCACCTAGGTTTACAAGTGCACGACATGGGTGGTTTTATGGCTGATGAAATGGGCGCACAACAAGCAGCTCCAGAGGGACATCCATTTTTGCGTTGTACTCGCATAATTGAAAAAAACCAAGTGTTTACTATTGAGCCTGGACTATACTTTATCGACTCTTTGCTAGGCGATTTAGCACAAACCGATAATAAACAGTTTATTAATTGGCAAAAGGTAGAGTCGTTTAAGCCTTATGGTGGTATTCGTATTGAAGATAACATCATAGTACACGAAGATAGCCTTGAGAATATGACACGAAATTTAGCGCTAGATTAATCACGCGTTAGACTAGCTGTATTATAAAGAGGGGCCTGTTGGCCCCATTTTTTGGTTTATAACTTGGTTCATCAACGAATGTCAGAATATAAATACCCAGCAGCAGATGCTTTTCATCAAGAAGAGATTAAAAAAAGCACCTTTATTGTGCATATTGCACATACCCCAGATTTAAGTTCAGCTAAAGCGTTTATAAAAAGTATTGAAACTAAGTATGCCGATGCACGGCATAATTGCTGGGCTCACGTAGCGGGTAAACCAGGAGGAAGCCATGTGTATGGGTTTTCGGATGATGGTGAGCCAAATGGCACCGCCGGTAAACCTATGTTAAATGTGCTTATGGGCTCAGGGCTTGGTGAAGTTACCGCTGTGGTTACGCGTTATTTTGGTGGTATAAAGCTAGGTACAGGCGGTTTAGTACGTGCTTATGGAGGCACATTAAATAATGCATTAGCTAACTTATCAACGATAAATAAAGTGCCAAGTATTGAGCTAATTGGTAGTAGTGAATACAGTATGCAAGGCGTTATTGAGCAACTATTAAAAACGAAGTATCAAGTGCTTAACATCGATAAGCAATTTACTGCTAATATTGAATGGGTTATTACTATTGATAGCCGCCAAGCGACGCAAGCAATTAAAGATATTTTTGATTTAAGCCACGGCGCGGTTGAGTTAACCATTAAAGAGTAAGACAATATCTTACTCGTTAAACTTACTAATAATAAAAGCGATACGCTAAATGCAATTTCGTACCATTATAAAAATCCTTGGGCAACTTGTTGCACTGTTTAGTATTACCATGGTGCCTCCGGCAATCGTGTCTTTAATTTATAAAGACGGTGGTGGTGTTCCTTTTGTTTTGGCTTTTATTTTTAGTGTCACTATTGGCTTAATGGCTTATTACCCTAACCGCCACGAAGATGGCGATTTAAAAGCGCGGGAAGGGTTTTTAATTGTTGTGTTGTTTTGGTTGGTACTTGGCGCGTTTGCATCCTTACCGCTGATATTTTTACAAGAGCCAAACCTATCACTGGCTGATGCGGTATTTGAAGCGTTTTCGGGGTTAACCACCACCGGAGCAACGGTACTAACCGGTATAGAGTACTTGCCTAAATCGGTATTATTTTATCGCCAACAACTACAGTGGTTTGGCGGTATGGGGATCATTGTATTGGCGGTTGCTATTTTACCTATGCTAGGGGTTGGTGGTATGCAGCTATATCGCGCCGAAATACCAGGGCCAGTAAAAGACTCTAAAATGACCCCGCGAATTGCCGACACCGCAAAGCACCTTTGGTATATATATGTGTCAATTACGCTTGCGTGTACCTTGGCATATTGGATTGCAGGTATGGATTGGTTTGACGCAATAAGCCATGCGTTCTCAACGGTCGCCATTGGTGGGTTTTCTACTTATGATGCCTCTATGGGGCATTTTGATAGCCCAGTAATTAACTTTATTTGTGTGTTCTTTTTAATTATTGCAGCCATTAACTTTTCACTGCATTACGCTGCGGTAGCAAGTAGAAATATCAGTGTTTATATTCGCGACCCTGAGTTTAAAGTGTTTTTATGTATTCAGTTAGCGCTGGTGGTTATTTGCTTTACCGTGCTTTCGTCTCATGAAGTGTATGCCAATGGCGATGAAACACTCGACCAAGCGCTATTTCATGCTGTTTCAATTAGCAGTACGGCAGGATTTGCCACCGATAACTTTTCGGCTTGGCCATTATTTTTACCAATACTGCTTATATTTTCGAGCTTTATAGGTGGCTGTGCGGGCTCTACCGGTGGCGGTATGAAAGTGGTGCGCGTATTCTTACTATACTTACAAGGCGTGCGAGAGCTTAATAGGCTAGTGCATCCTCGGGCTATATATTCTATCAAGTTAGGCAGCAAAGCGTTGCCAGACAAAGTAGTAGAAGCTGTATGGGGGTTTTTCTCAGCGTACGCATTGGTGTTTATAATTATTATGCTAGCGCTGATGGGAACCGGTATGGATAACATTACAGCATTTTCTGCTACTGCAGCGTGTTTAAATAACCTTGGCCCGGGCTTAGGAGATGTTGCATCGCACTATGGGTCTATTAGTGATGGTGCTAAATGGTTGCTTACCATTGCTATGGTATTTGGCCGTTTAGAAATATTTACTTTATTAGTGCTGTTTACGCCTACATTTTGGCGCGGATAATTTAATTGTTAGTTTATAAAGAGTATTAGGGAAAAGGATATGCCAACAACTAACCTAGAAAAGTTACACCAAATAATGTCTGGTGCCATGGTTGATCTTGAAATTTTAACACCAACAGCCAGCAAGCGTGTAAAAACAGAGTTTATAGGTTTGCTCGAAAATCGATTTATTATTTTAAACTATCCGAGCTCAAAGCGCCTGCCTACAGCAAGCGACTACCTGCACGATGGGGTAATGGTGGTAGTAAGAGCACTAATAGAGGGAAGTGGTGGGCAGGTTATCGCTTTTCGTCAGCAAATAATGTCAGTTGCATCTCATCCCGCACGCTTACTTTTTATTAATTACCCAAAGCAAGTGCAGTTATTCGATTTACGCTCGCAAACTCGTATACCTACCTTATTATCGGCCAAGCTAAAACTTAGTGATGACAGGATACTCGACGGGGTAATTAAAGATATTTCGCTAACGGGCGTAAAGTTTGATCTTAAAGACAAAGCCCAGGCCGAAAACATTAAAGGGATGCAATGCTCAATCATCCTCGATAGCAGTAATAAGCAAGTTAAAGACTTTCAGGGAGAAATTTGTAGCGTGAAAGAACACGTTCAAGGTGCTTACTGTGGAATAAAGCTATTAGCCAGCGAAGAAGAAATGAAAAGCTTTATGGGGGATCACTTTATTGACCCTTCAATACTCCAATCAGAAACCGAGTAACTGTACATTTCGCTATTTTGCAACAAAATAGCGATTTATTAAATTTAATTTTAAATAACGCATACCTGCATTGATAAAAATAAAATAATCGATAAAAAACAATTATTTATAAAAATAAAAGCTATTGGTTATTTTCATTTCAAAAATTATTCAGCTGTAACCGAGTTGAATACCCCAGCTAAACAGTCTCCTTACAGTGTGTATTTATAATCTGTGGCGTTTTTTGCTTTTTGTAAGGCATTGAATTTGTTCGAACTTATTGTTTGGGCTTAAAGTGTGTTGCAAAAAGGCAACAAAAATAGACAGTTAATTATCACCTTTAAGTGCATGTTACCTTTAACTAATTGAAGTTATTGATGTTTTAAATGTTGGCATCGAAGTTGTAATAGTTAAGCTGTATTGCATTAAACGTGATTTAAAGTGAAGCACTTAATCGCAGTTAACATAAACTTTGAAGGAAGATTGATTATGAAAACATTAAATAAAACGTTAGCACTTATCGCTCTAGCATCGTCATCAGCCGCTTTTGCAGCAAGTGATTTTGATACCCTTGATGTAGATGGTAATGGCGCAATTAGTCAAAGCGAAGCTGCTGTTGATGCAGAGTTAATGAGTATTTTCTCAGAGCTTGATACTGACCAAAACGGTGAGTTATCAAAAGAAGAATTTTCTAAAGCATAAGCAAAATGCAAGGTTGATAAAATTCTGTGTTGCCAAAGACAACCTAAGTAAGCAAGGGAGCTTATGAAAAAGAATAACAAGGAAAGTATAAACCTTAGTATATCTAATTTTTTGATAAAGCATTGAATAACATAGTAAAGGATTAAATTATGAAACAGTTAAATAAAGCACTCGCACTTATCGCTCTAGCATCGTCATCAGCCGCTTTTGCAGCAAGTGATTTTGATACCCTTGATGTAGATGGTAATGGCGCAATTAGCCAAAGTGAAGCGTCGGTAGATTCCGATTTAATCGCACAATTTGCAGAGTTAGATACAGATGGTAACGGTGAGCTTTCTAAAGCAGAGTTTGCTAACTACTAATTACTTTTTCGGTTATTTTTCACAGCCAGGGATTTCTGAGAAGGACCTCTCATTTTTAGGAGATTATTATGAAAGTATTAAATACATCACTTGCGATTTTAGTTTTAGCGTCTTCAGCAGCAGCCTATGCAGCAGTGGATTTTGCCTCTTTTGATACCAACGGCGATGGTGTTATTTCTCAGCAAGAAGCTGCGGCAAATACACAGTTAGTAAAAATATTTGATCAGCTAGATACTGACGGTAATGGCGAACTTTCTAAAGAAGAGTTTGCCAAAGTACAATAAAGCTTTAGTACCCTATATTAAAAAAGCAGCTTAACTAAGCTGCTTTTTTGTGTTTAAAATACCCACAATGTACTGCTATAAAAATATGGCGCTCACCTGAAATAGTTTTTCTACAATATTAATGTGCTTTTTATCAATTAAGAACATGATGACATGGTCGCCCGACATAATAATGGTATCGTCGTGGGCAATAAGCACGTCGTCGTTACGTACTACAGCACCAATAGTAGTACCTGCTGGGAGTTTTATATCCCTTACAGTTCGGCCAACTACTTTAGATGTATTTTCATCACCATGGGCAACAGCTTCAATAGCTTCAGCTGCACCTTTGCGTAGTGAATATACGTTAACAATATCGCCGCGGCGAACATGAGTAAGTAATGCCGAAATAGTGGCTTCTTGTGGTGAAATTGCAATATCAATATCGCCGCCTTGTACTAAGTCAACGTATGCACTGCGTTGAATAAGTACCATGGTTTTTTGTGCGCCCATACGTTTTGCTAGCATGGCCGACATTATATTTACTTCATCATCGTTGGTTACAGCAATAAACACATCAACCTGATCTATATGCTCTTCTGACAATAGCTCTTGGTCTGACGCATCTCCGCAAAAAACAATCGTGTTGTCGAGCATTTCAGAGAGTTGCTCGGCGCGCTCTTTGCTGCGCTCAATTAATTTTACACTGTGATTTTTTTCCAGTGAGCGCGCTAGGCCTGCGCCTATATTACCGCCACCAGCAATCATAATGTTTTTATATGAACGCTCTAACCTTTGGAGTTCGTTCATAACGGCGCGGATGTGTTTAGTGGCTGCTATAAAAAACACTTCATCATCGGCTTCAATAATTGTTGTGCCTAGAGGTTTTATCGCTTTTCCTTGGCGATAAATAGCGGCTACACGAGTTTCCACATTGGGAATATGCTGTTTAAGCGTAGATAGCGCATAACCTACTAATAAACCGCCATAGTAAGCTTTTACAGCAACCAAAGAGAGCATGCCATCGGCAAACTGCAGCACTTGCAATGCGCCTGGGTAGTCTATTAAGCGGCGAATGTACTTAGTTACTAATGCCTCAGGAGCAATATAGTGATCGACCGGCAAGTCATCGTTATGAAACAGCTTTTCTCGATACTTTAAATATTGCTCAGAACGAATTCGGGCTATTTTAGTCGGGGTATTAAAAATACTATACGCAACTTGGCAGGCAACCATGTTTACTTCATCTGAACTGGTTACCGCGATAATCATATCGGCGTCTTCCGCACCGGCTCTGCGAAGTACATCTGGGTGAGCGCCGTGACCAGCAACGCCTTGTAGGTCATACTTATCTTGAAGCTCGCGTAAGCGGTTGCCGTCAATATCAACGACCGTTATTTCGTTTTGTTCACCAACTAAATTTTCAGCTAGTGTGCCGCCTACTTGGCCAGCTCCGAGTATGATTATTTTCATTATTTACCAGTGTTATAAGTACCTATTGCTATGAAGTATTAGCTATCTAAAATAAGATAGATAGCTAATTGTTGTGTGCTGTATAGGTTATATTTTTTTAACTAGTTTAGCGTAATAAAAGCCATCGCTTTCACCAGGAAGTAACTGTAAACCAGGTGTGGTGGGCGTGTCTTTATCATGTAGAGGAATATGCTCAACATCATTGTTATTAGCTAAAAACTTAGCAACTTGTTGTTGGTTTTCTTGAGGGAGTACTGAACAAGTAGCGTATACCAAGGTGCCACCTGGCTTTAGAAGCGGCCAAATACTATCGAGTATATCGCCTTGTAATGCTGCTAAATCGGCAATGTCTGATGCACGACGCAACCACTTTATATCGGGGTGGCGGCGAATAACACCGGTAGCCGAGCAAGGTACGTCGAGTAAAATACGATCAAACTGTTTTTCATCCCACCAAGTGTGTGGTTGTGATGCATCACCACATTGTAGGTCGGCACCTAAGCCTATACGAGTTAAGTTTTGCTTAACACGCTCTAGGCGAGTTGCATCGCTATCAAGGGCAAGTACCTCAGCATCGGCCAATTCTAAAATATGACAGGTTTTGCCACCCGGCGCGGCGCAGGCATCTAAAATAGTGTCGTCATCTTTAGGCTCTAAAAAGCGCGCAGCTAACTGTGCAGCAGCATCTTGTACAGAACAAGCACCGGTATCAAACTCGGGTAATGAAAATACATCTCGTGGTTTAGCTAACTTTATCCCATCTATAAAATCAGGGTTAAGTGTATGCTCAATATCGTTAGCTGTTAGCATATCGCTGTATTCTTGCGTGCTGTATTGCGCTTGATTTACACGCAGCCACATAGGCGCTTGCTGTTGGTTTTCTGCAAGCAGATCTTCCCAACTATCAGGATAAGCTTCTTTAACTTGTTTGATAAACCAGTTTGGATGATTGTATAAACACACCGGAATAAGTTTGGCTTTTTCTTCAAGCTCAAGTTGTTGGCGCTGAAAACTACGTAGAATAGCGTTAATAAGTCCTTTTAAACCCAAAGCACGCAATTGTTGTAGTGCATTTACAGTTTCTGAAATTGCCGCATGTGGTGGAACACGCATGTGTTGTAGTTGGTAAATGCCCACATACAATAAAAACTGAAATATTCTACGCTTACCTTTTAACGGCTCCTCAACTAAATGTTGGCAGTAGTTTTCAAGGCTTGGTAAATAGCGTAAAACGCCATAGCAAATTTGTTGTAGCAGGGCTTTATCTTTAGGTGGCAAGCCTTGGCTGGCAAATGGTAGTTCTTGATTAAGCGAAGCGCCTTTATCAACTACGTTATATAAAGTTTCAGCGGCAAGCGCTCGTACGTTTGGAACATTACTCATTATTTTCGCCTAATATTGTGCCAGGAGTAACCCAGTCACTACGACCATTTAAAAAGTCGTTAATTGCCATTGGTTTTTTACCTTGCGGTTGTAATTGCGTAATACATAAAGCATGTTCGCCACAACCTACAATAACGCCATTTTTGTCGCTCGACAGAACGCGCCCGTTATTATCAGGCTGGTTGCTTGATTGCTCTACAACATGTGCTTGATAAATTTTTACTGGCTGCCCTCCCATTTGGGTGAAGCATACCGGCCACGGATTAAACGCGCGAATGTTACGCTCAATTTGCGCCGCGCTCATAGACCAGTCAATATTGGCTTCGTCTTTTGAGAGCTTTTTAGCGTAATTAGCCGCGGCATCATTTTGTGGCTCAGGGGTTATTTTACCATTCGCTAAGTTGTTAATAGTGTCAATAAGTGCACCAGGGCCAAGATCAGCTAATTTAGTATATAAACTGGCACTGGTTTCGGTGGCACTAATAGGGCAGCGGCTTATATGTAACATGTCGCCAGTATCTAGCCCTTCATCCATTTGCATTATGGTGACGCCGGTTTGTTCATCACCTGCCCAAATAGCACGTTGAATCGGGGCAGCACCACGCCAGCGTGGTAAAATAGAACCATGCACATTTAAACAGCCTAATCGCGGCGCATCTAAAATGGCTTTAGGTAAAATTAAGCCATAAGCCACTACAATCATGATGTCGGCATTAAGGCTCGTAAGCTCATTTAAGGCGTCTTCTGTTTTTAGTGATTGTGGCTGAAAAACCGGTAAGTTGTGCTCAAGTGCGAGCTCTTTGACTTCACTGGCTTTTAATTTTTTACCACGACCTGCCGGGCGGTCTGGCTGGCTATACACACCCACTATTTGGTGTTCGCTTTGTATCAGCGCTTGTAAATGACGTGCGGCAAAGTCCGGCGTACCGGCAAATATAATGCGTAATGGTTGAGTCACTGAGTTTTCCTAAGGTGCTTGTTACGGTGCTTATTACTATTCTGCAAATTTGGCTTCTTTTTCAAGCTTTTTACGAATACGTTGGCGCTTTAATGGCGATAAGTAATCAATGAAAAGCTTACCTTGAAGGTGATCTAGTTCGTGTTGAATACAAATAGCCAGTAGTTCATCTGCATCTAGTACAAATTCTTCGCCTTGCTCGTTAAGCGCGGCAACAGTAACCGTTTCTGCGCGATCAACTTTTGCGTAAGAGTTAGGCACAGAAAGGCAGCCTTCTTCGCTTACGGTTGTACCGTCTTTTTTAATGATTTGTGGATTAATTAATACCAGTGGTTCGTTGCGCTCTTCTGATACGTCAATCACTACAATGCGTTGATGAATATTAACTTGTGTGGCAGCAAGACCAATGCCATTTTCATCATACATAGTTTCTAGCATGTCTTTTATAATCACACGGACTTGGTCGTCAACATGTGCAACTTCTTGTGCTATTGTACGTAAACGTTCATCTGGGAATCTTAAAACTTCTAACGTAGCCATAGTTACCTTTTACACTTATGCTTAATTTAGGGTATTGTATGCTCTTATTTTAGCCATTCGCGTTCCCCTTTAACAGGTTTTGGTCAATAATAATGAAAAAACAATACAAGGAAGCCCAATGAAATCTCCATTAATTGCAATTATCGTTGCATTAGGTGCTGCATTTTCTACTTATGCTGATGTGCTAAAAATAAAAAAAGATGCACCTAAACAGTATGTTGTGAAAAAAGGCGATACACTTTGGGATATTTCTGGGGTTTATTTAAACGAACCTTGGCTATGGCCTGAGTTGTGGCAATTGAACCCGCAAATTAATAACCCTCACCTTATTTATCCCGGCGATGCCTTAGCATTAATCTACGATGCGCAGGGAAATCCACGTTTAGTGATAAATAAAGCGTACCGAAAGCTGTCTCCTCAGGGGCGAATTACCCCTAAAGGCAAAAATGCAATTACCACCTTGCCACTAGAAATGATCAGACCTTATATAACTTATGAGCAAGCTATAAATAGCGACGATATAAAAGCTAAACCTTATATTTTAGGGGCAAACGAGAACACGAAAACACAAACGTTAGGGCATATTTTATACGTTAAAGGCGATTTAAAGTTACACCAAGCTTATGCAATTTATCATAAAGGTAAGCCATATTTAGACCCAGAAACTGGAAGGGTACTTGCTAATCGTGCTGCTTATGTTGGTATGGCTCGCGCCTTTAGAAAAGGTGATGCCGCTAATGGTGAGCCTGCATCGGTCAGAGTTGAGTCGGTGAAGCGCGAAATAAAACAAGGCGACTTTTTACTTCCAGCAATGGAAGGGCAAATGCTACCAGCGTATTTTAATATGCATCGTCCTACCCAGGCTGTATTGGGTTATGTTATTGCTTCGCCAAGCGATTCTAGAGAATTTAGCACTATGGATGTAGTGGTGCTAAACTTAGGATCAGAGCAGCAAGTAGAAGTGGGTCATGTACTTGATATTGAACGCCAATCACCAAGCGTTATAGATGGTCCTCGTGGTCCTCGCTACACCGAGGACTCAAGTCGCTTTGAGAAGTTAATTTCAAATGCTAACGAGTTTTTTGGTGCTGAACCCGATGATGGAAGTACGGTTTGGAAAATGCCGAAAGAAAAAGTAGGTGAGTTAATTGTATTTAAGGTGTATGACAACGTAAGTTATGCGCTAATAACTAAAAATCAGCACCCAATTCGCGTTGGAGATATTGCAGTTATTCATTAAGTAGCGAGTCGGTGCTCTAGGAGAGAGCATGGATCAGTCATCTGGCAAGCTAGCCCACTGGCTTGCCTTTTATATGTGTAAAGGGTTGGGTATTAAAACCCTTTTAGCACTATCTAAAAACCATTCCCTTGAGTCATTGTTTGGCTTATCTCATCAGCAATTACTGCAATTAGGACTAAGTGCTAATCAAGCTACTAATTTGTTGCACACTAATTGGCAGCAAATTACGCATTATGAACAGTTAATCCTACACAATAATATAACGGTTATTAGTATTTTTGATGCCGCTTACCCCGAAGATTTAAAACAAATAGCCAGTGCGCCTTTATTGCTTTTTTGCAAAGGCGATGTGTCGTTATTAACTAGCCCACAAATAGCCATAGTTGGGAGCCGTAACGCCACTCCCACCGGGCTGGAAATAGCTGCTGAGTTTGCATATCAACTTACCTTAGCTGGAATCACTATTACTTCAGGCATGGCCCGCGGTATAGACGGAGCTGCGCATAAAGGGGCCTTAGCTGGCAGCGGAAAAACCATTGCCGTGCTGGGTACCGGTGTTGATATTTACTACCCTAAGCAGCATAAGCTACTTACAAATCAAGTATTAGAGCAGGGCTTGCTTGTAAGTGAGTTTTTACCTGGTACTGCCGCGAATGCGCATAATTTTCCGCGTCGTAATCGTATTATATCGGGGTTGTCGCTGGGGGTACTTATTGTTGAAGCTGAAATTAAAAGCGGTTCGCTCATTACCGTACGCTATGCGCTGGAGCAAAATAAAGAAGTATTTGCTGTTCCCGGATCGATTAAAAACCCACTTGCCCAAGCGAGTCATTTTTTAATTAAGCAAGGTGCTAAGCTCGTGGAGAATGTAAGTGATATTCTTGATGAGGTGAGCTTTGCTTATCAAAGTGGTTTTTTAACTCCAGAGCAGTCAACCCAAACCAATAAAGACTCCCAGTGTGAGGTGTTAAATAGTATTGGCTTTGAGGTAACCAGTGTTGATGACATTGTTCGCCGTGCTCAGTGGCCAATTGATAAAGTGCAAGCCAGATTGCTGGACTTGGAGCTAGATGATCAAATAGAGCGAGTTTTAGATGGTTACATCAGGGTCTGTTGAGCTTTGCGGGTTAATATTTGTTCAAACTGGAGGCAATTAAATCGCGGCGCGAGGTTTGTAACCTAGTGGGCTAAGTAAAAACCGAGCAACAAAGAGTTAATTGCCCCTAGGCAGAACCCTTCGGGTAGCGCCTGTTTGGCATTAATGCTGCGTTATCGCCAATTTATGGGGAATAACCACACCACATAGGCTCTGCCTTGCCTAAATACCAAACAGGCTGCTGCAAATTTAACCTTGAAAGATTAACAGACCCTAAACTAAGTACTTAAGCTAAATGCGAGGTGGTGATATGTTTGAAGTGCTTATGTATCTTTTTGAAAACTATATTCACAGCGACGCTGGGCTCTTCATTGAACCTAACGAATTGACCGATGAATTATTACGAGCTGGTTTTAATCAAGCCGAAATATTTAAAGCACTAGATTGGCTAGAGCAGCTAGCCGAATTACAGCATAGTGACACATCACCATATTTAATCACTGACTCGCCACAAACAATGAGAATATTTACCGACCACGAATGCAAAATGCTGGATGTGCAGTGCCGTAATTTTTTAATGTTTGTTGAACGCATTGGCGTTACTAATGGTATTACCCGTGAAATGGTAATGGACCGCTTAGCAGCGCTAGATAAATCTTTTATAGGGTTAGACGATTTAAAGTGGGTGGTGTTAATGGTGCTATTTAATATACCCGGAGCAGAAGTGGCTTGTGAGCAAATGGAAGATCTTATATTTGACCAGCCCGGCGACTTACTTCACTAATACCTAAATTCAAGATACCTATTAATACCTATTTAATACAAAATATGAGCATACGAGTAAATTAAATTGCTTAAGTACTTTCGAAAAAGTAATTTATATAGCAAGTATATGCCATAATCTTTGCCTTATTATTGCACCGTACTTTTTACGCTATAATTGGCCGCTAATTTAATGTAATGGGTATAGCTATTGTATCTTTAAGTGTTTTGGGTATATTAGGCGAAAATTCACCAACCTTTAGGATCACCATGAGTAAAATCGACCATTCGCTTTTCTCGGCGAATAAGCACGCCCTAGAAAAAGAATATGAGATATGCCCACAATGTGGTTCAGAGTTAGTGATCCGCAATAGTAAATCAGGCCCATTTTTAGGTTGTGCCAGCTACCCCAAGTGCGATTTTATTCGCCCGTTGGCGCATCACGATAGCAGTGAAATAAAAGTGCTAGAAGATTCCGCATGTCCACAATGTAGTAAGCAGCTGGTGGTAAAAAATGGCCGCTACGGTATGTTTATTGGTTGTACAGGGTATCCAGAGTGTCATTACATTGCCAATGAAAACGAGGCAAAGCAAAATGAAGAGCCATTACCTAGTTGCCCTAAATGTAAAAAAGGCCGTTTAGTTTCACGTAGTAATAAATTTGGTAAAATATTTTATTCATGCGATTGCTACCCAAGCTGTAAATATACGCTGAATAATAAACCGGTTGAGCAATCGTGCCCAGAATGTAACTGGCCACTGCTGATTGAGAGAAAAATGGCTAATAGCACTGTGTTACAATGCCCGCAAAAAAGTTGTATGCATAAACTTGCAGCCACTGAATAACGTTTAAAACTCCTGGAGACGATTTTGTCAGATCAATCTACTATAGCTGCTGCTATAACATGTTTAGCGCAAGGCGAAGTGATTTTATACCCTACAGAAGCTGTATATGGCTTAGGTTGCGATCCAGATAATCAACAAGCAGTTGAGCGACTACTGGCTATTAAACAGCGCCCGGTCGAAAAAGGCCTTATTTTAATTGCCGATAACTACGGGCAGTTATTAAAATATGTAGATGATGCCAAAATCCCAATGGATAAACGTGCCGACATTTTTTCAAGTTGGCCAAATGCGATTACTTGGGTTATGCCCGCAGCTAAAAACACCCCAAAGTGGTTAACTGGGCAGTATGACACTATTGCAGTTAGGGTGACTAACCATCCAACCGTAAAGCGCTTATGCCAAGAGTTTGGTAAGCCACTGGTATCAACTAGCGCTAATTTAAGCGGTCAAAATACAGTATTAAGCATTGCCGAGGCTAAAAGCCAGTTTACTGAGCAGGTAGGTTATTATGTTGATGAGCCACTCGGTGGTAATACGCAACCAAGTACAATTAAAGATGCCATGAATGGCAAAGTATTTAGAGGTTAATATGCAAAGTAAATTATTAGAGCAAGTAAAAGCCTACTTTATGGCTTTGCAAGACACTATTAGCCAAGGCCTTGAAGCAGCCGATGGTAAAGCTAAGTTTATAGAAGATAACTGGCAGCGTAGCGAAGGCGGCGGCGGACGTACACGCGTTATCACTAATGGTAATATTATTGAGCAAGGCGGTGTTAACTACTCGCATGTATTTGGTGCCTCTATGCCCGCATCTGCAACCGCACACAGACCCGAACTTGCAGGGCGAAGCTTTCATGCTTGCGGTGTGTCATTGGTTATTCATCCAAAAAATCCACATATACCAACCAGTCATGCCAATGTGCGTTTTTTTATTGCCGAAAAAGAAGGCGAACAACCAATATGGTGGTTTGGTGGTGGCTTTGACTTAACCCCTTTTTATCCTGTACTTGATGATGTAGTACATTGGCATCAAGTAGCACATGACTTATGTGCACCATTTGGCGATGAGTTGTATCCAAAGTACAAAACCTGGTGCGATGAATATTTTTATTTAAAGCATCGCGATGAAACACGCGGTGTAGGTGGGTTATTTTTTGACGACCTAAATGAACTGGGTTTTGAGCAAAGCTTTGCCTTTACGCAAGCAGTAGGTAATGGCTTTTTAGAGGCTTACTTACCTATTATAGAGCGTCGTAAAAAAGATGAATACACAGCGCAGCAACGCGACTTCCAGCTTTATCGTCGTGGCCGCTACGTAGAGTTTAATTTAGTCTGGGATAGAGGTACTCTGTTTGGTTTGCAAACGGGTGGTCGCACCGAATCTATATTAATGTCTATGCCACCGTTAGCGCGTTGGGAGTATAACTACACTCCAGACGCAGAGAGTGCTGAGGCTAAGTTATACCAGTATTACTTACGCCCTCAGCAATGGTTGAGTACACAACCAAATGATTTAATTGCTAGAGAGTGCCAGCTTTAAGGCTTCTCGTGTAAATATAAAAGGCGCTACATAGCGCCTTTTTTGTATTTAGCGTTATGCGTTAATGCTGGTTAATCATATGGCTCGCTAGCTGTCCAAACGATTGCTTAAGGCCTTCTCGTAGTAATGGATTATCTACTTCAAGGTCTAATGTTTTATTCATGCAGTACATCCATTGGTCGCGCAAGTCTTGATCAATGGTAAAAGGCATATGGCGTTTACGCAGCATAGGATGGCCATGTTTTGCTACAAATAGGTCTGGGCCGCCTAACCAGCCAGATAAAAATTCAAAAAACACTTGGCGAATTCTATCTAATGGCAGAGGATGCATATCATATAATGGTTTAGCGTATTCATCTGTAGCCATAATATCGTAGAATCTATTTGCAATAGCAAGTGCGCCTGCTTCTCCACCTAGTATTTCATAAGGTGTTTTTTCAGGTGTGGGTGTTTGCTCTATTGTGGCGGGCTTAGATTTTGAAAAAAGTCGTTTAATCATATTATTTATCATCGTTAATAGGCAGTATTACTACTGCAAAGAGGTTGCTTTAAAATGGACAAATATGCGGTTTTTGGAAATCCAATAAAACATTCAAAATCCCCCGCGATACATAAACAATTTGCTATCTCTTTAGGTGAGCAAATCGACTATCGCGCAATCTTAGCACCTATCGATAACTTTGAAAAAACAGTATCGAATTTTTTTGCTCAAGGCGGTAAGGGAGCTAATGTAACTATGCCCTTTAAAGAGCAGGCTTTTGCAATGGCAGATGAGCTCACACCATTAGCTAAAATTGTCGGTGCAGTAAATACCTTAAAAAAGCAAGCAGACGGCACGTTACTAGGCGATAACACCGACGGCATCGGCTTTGTAAGCGATCTGCTGGCTAATAATGTCAGTATTACCGGTAAACGTATTTTAATAATAGGCGCAGGCGGGGCTGCAAGGGGGGTTGTTTTACCCTTGCTGGATCATCAGCCACAGGAAGTTGTTATTGTTAATCGTACCGCCGAAAAAGCACAAAATTTAGCAAAGTTGTTTGCTCAACATGGGAATGTATCGGGTTATGGTTTTAACAATCTACCAGAAAACGATTATGCGCTTATCATAAACTCTACCTCTAGCAGTATGAATGACGAGCTTCCAGCACTTGATCAAAAACATATTACTAACTGTGAAGTAGCGTATGACATGTTTTATTCACTGCAAAATACCATTTTTATGAATTGGGTAGCGCAGTATAATAGTAAGACTAAATTGTTGGATGGCAGCGGCATGCTAGTTGGTCAGGCTGCCCAGGCATATTATGTATGGCGTAATAAAATGCCTGCAATACTACCTGTCGTTAATGCACTAAAACAGGGAGCACTTACATGAACCAAGCAATACAATTTATAGATAGGTTAGAATTTAGAGAGCCAGCGCACCAATTAGTCTTTTTTGCACAAGTAAATGGCATGCTGGTGGAATGTGTTATTGCGGTAAGTAGTTTAGGTTTGACCGATGAAAGTCATGCAACAAGTTATTTTGAAAAAAATCGTTTTGATTACGAAGAGCGCGCCGAGCAACTTATCGAAGATGAAAGTTACAACTCGGCAGGCCAAATAGAAGTCAGCTTAATTAGCTAAGTGCTTATATAACGTCGTCACTTAAGTACTCATTTTTAAGCAGTACATAGTTATCCGCAGATACTTTTAAAAATGTAAGCTCTTGCTCGGTAAGCGCTCGAGCTTGCTTAACTGGACTGCCTACATATAAGTAACCAGACTCTAAACGCTTATTTGGTGGCACCAATGAACCCCCGCCAATAATCACATTATCTTCAACAATGGCATTGTCCATAATAATTGCACCCATTCCCACCAATATACGATTACCTAACTGACAACCATGTAACATAACTTTGTGCCCAACCGTTACATCATCACCAATTATAAGCGGATAACCTTCGGGGTTACTTTTGGTTGCTCGCGATAAATGCAGCACGCTACCATCTTGTATATTAGTACGCTCACCAATGCGTATATAGTTTACATCACCACGGGCAGCAACTAACGGCCACACGCTGCTATCATCACCCAAAGTAATATCGCCAACCAATACCGATGATTCATCTATATAAACAGACGCATTAAATGAAGGGATAACACCTTTATAAGAACGGATTGTCATATCTGCACCTTTAACTAACAGTTATATTAAATTAAGAGTGTAACAGCAGAGCTTATTTAAGTGCCACAAAAGCAGTAATTGTTTATAAAACTATCAGTTTTAGGCGCTTTAGCTCAGTTACTGAGCGAACGTCGTTTTTTTTTAGTTTTTCAGTAAAAAATGCTTGATCTGTTTTCGGATCTCCCTATAATGCGACCCCACTGAGACGGGAAACGTCAACGCCTAGCGAGACACGAACTACTCAGAGAGTTAAATAAAACTTCGGTTTTAAATTGTCGAAAGAAAGTTTAAAACAAAGTATTGACTCGAAAAATAAAGGATGTATTATACGCATCCCTTGAGACGCTAAAGCGACTCAAGACGTTCTTTAACAATATAAAGCAATCATCTGTGTGGGCACTCGTACAGATTGAGTTCTAACAGCCAAGCTTAGTTCGCTAAGTAAGGCAAACAAATTAGAGTCTCAATTGAAAACTGAGTGACCAACAGAATAGTTATTTCGGTAATTATTCGGCACAGTCAATTCAATATCGAAAGATATTAAAATAAATTCAGAATTCATTGAGCTGTCGAAAGACATAAAACT
>NZ_JADYXG010000025.1:0-42557 GCF_015864415.1 Pseudoalteromonas sp. SCQQ13
CTATGTGAAAGTAGGACATTGCCAGGCTCCAAATTGTAGAAAGCCCGAATTTAACGATTCGGGCTTTTTTACGTCTGGAATTTAATAAATAGCCAAAAACCCATGCGAACTCAGTAGTGAAACGAAACAGCTCGAAGGCGAACCACGACCGATGATAGTGTAGCATTTGCTATGTGACTCTCCACTGCTGTGGGCACCACGACATTACCAGGCTCCAAATTGTAGAAAGCCCGAATTTAACGATTCGGGCTTTTTTACGTCTGCAGAAAAGTGAAATGTGGGTGAGTAATGTACACAAGTCTCCCGCGTAGGTCGGGCGAGCGTAGCGACACCCGACACTCAAATCATAAAAAATCATAAAAACATCACCACTAGCCAATGAATGTGGTGCATTTGCACTGTGATTTTCTACCGCTGTGGGCACTACGACATTCTACTGCGTTGTCGCTACGAAGTAGCGCACCGACATTCAAATCATAAAAACATCGTCACTAGTCAATGAGTGTGGTGTATTTGCACTGTGACTCTCCACTGCTGTGGGCATTAAGACACTACCAGGCCTAATTAAAGACTCCGATTCTAATTATCGCTTTGTTATTGAGCTCGTTATTTAATATTAAATTACTCATTAACTTTATGCGATTAGTATAAAAACATTAAATTGTTAGACAAAAATAACCCCATCAGCAATCTCTGCTAGCACCTAGCACTTTTTCCTACAAATAAAATATAATTTTGCTTTGTGGGTTGCTTTGATTTAGGATCAAATCAGTTTAAAACTAAGAACAAATAGCCTGTGTATAGATTATTATTAAGTGCCTTATCAATTATATTTTGCTTTACTGCATCAGCGGTTGAAGTAACTGATCTTTATCAAGATATTTTAAAAGTTGATGATAAAACTCGAGACACGCGTTTAGCAGCAAGTCGTAAAGCATTGCTGAATGTTCTAGTGAAAGTCAGCGGTGATGAAAGTGCTGATCAAAACAGCTTAGCGCAACAAAAAACTCAAGATATTTCAGACTACATGCTCAAGTTTGAGTACGACGAGAGTACAACCGGTAACTTAAAACTTGTTGTTAAATTTGAAGCGCGAAAAATTAATGCATTAATTAAAGAGCTCGGTTTACCCTTATGGGGTGTGCAACGGCCATTAATTGCAATATGGTTAGGTATTGAAGATAACTGGCGCAGAGAGCTAGTTACTCAAGAAAGCTACCCACAACTAGAACAGTTAATATACGATAAAGCAGGGCGACGTGGTTTACCGGTTGTGGTGCCTTTACTTGATTTACAAGACAGACGTCTAGTAGGTATTCCTGAAGTATGGGGTAACTTTTCAGAGCCAGTAGAAGAGGCCTCTAAGCGTTATAGTGCTGAGCGCAGTATTACAGCCAGAATGTATAAGCAACCAGATAGTGAAAACTGGGTTTTAGATTGGCGATTTACTAACGATGATCTTTTTGAATTAAATAGATTAACGGGTGATAAACAACAAGTTGTTGCGCAAATGATAGATACGTTAGCGAAAGGGCTAGCTAATGAATATGCAATTGATCCAAATGCTTATTACGAGCAAGCAGCGGCAACTTTAACTCTAAAAGGTACGCAAAGCTTTGTTGATATTGAGTTGGCTAAACGCCGGTTATCAAATTTAAGTGTGGTAACTCAGGCTACTATTATACGAAAAACCCCAGATTTAGTTGAGTTCAAACTTAATCATACGGGTAGTGTGGTTGATTTAAAAAAAGCATTAGGGCTTGATGCTGCGTTTAGAGATTATGTTGATCCAAGTGCTTTTTATCATATTGTTGATAAAAACAGTTTAGAGTATCAATGGATTGGTGAGTAATGCTAACTCATGAGCCAATGCAAATGGCATTGCCGGTTACTTTGCCCGATGACGAAACCTTTACCTCGTACTTTGGTGGTGAGGACTCTTTAGAAGTAAGTCATTTAAAAGACAGTTTTTCAAAATTGTCGCAATCTTTTCAATACACTTATTTATGTGGTTTGGGCGATTCAGGAAAATCTCACCTTTTGTACGCTACGTGTATTCAAGCGCAAGAGCGCGGCTTATCAAATATGCTGTTATCTATGCGAGAAGTTATTGATTTTGGCCCTATGGTATTAGAAGGCTTAGAAGCCCTTGATGTTTTATGCATAGATGATGTGCATTTGGTAGCGGGTGATGATGCGTGGGAAAAGGCCTTATTTAATTTTTTTAATCGCTTTAACGAGCCTAAAAAAATGTTAGTGGTGACCGCTGACTTACTCCCCGACATGCTAAATATTAGCTTACCAGACTTAGAATCGCGGCTAAAATGGGGAACTACACTGCAAATTCGTTCAATGAGCGATGACGATAAAGCACAAGCTTTAGTTAAACGCACAAAAATGCGTGGCTTAGAGCTAAGTGACGAATGCGCCCGATTTTTATTAACGCGCTTAAGCCGTGATATGCGTACATTACTCGACGTATTAGACAAATTAGATCATGCATCTATGGCCGCACAACGAAAATTAACAATTCCTTTTATAAAATCAACGTTAAAGCTCTAGTAGGTCTAGAATCTAGGCACTGCTTTCAGTTATCATAAGTTATTACTTAACAGCAATCACCTTCTGTGAAAGATCAGGTATCCAATGAACTTAGAAAATATATTAGCGCAAGCACTTGAGGCGGTAGCCAGTGCCAGTGAAATCGCGCAGTTAGAAGAAATGCGGGTTAATTACCTTGGCAAAAAAGGCGAGATCACCAGCTTACTTAAAACGTTAGGCAAAATTGCCCCTGAAGAGCGTAAAGAAGCGGGCCAAGTTATTAATCAAGCTAAACAAGATGTGCAAGCTGCTATAAACGATAAACGCGAGCTGTTAGCCAGTAAAGCGCTAGAAGAAAAGCTAGCCGCTGAAACTATCGATGTAACATTACCTGGGCGTGTTATGCCTACTGGTGGCCTACATCCGGTTACACGTACCATTGAGCGCATAGAAAGCTTTTTTGGTGAGTTAGGCTTTGCAGTTAAATCGGGTCCTGAAGTTGAAGATGACTTTCATAACTTTGATGCGTTAAATATTCCTGAGCATCATCCAGCCCGTGCTGATCACGACACTTTTTACTTCAACCCTAAGCTGGTATTGCGCACGCAAACGAGTGGCGTACAAATACGTACAATGGAAGTTGAGCAACCGCCGCTGCGTATTATTTCTCCTGGACGTGTATATCGTAACGATTATGACCAAACGCATACGCCTATGTTTCATCAGGTTGAAGGCTTAATGGTCGACACAGATGTGAGCTTTACTGAACTTAAAGGTATTTTACACGACTTCCTGCGTAACTTTTTTGAAGAAGACATGGAAATTCGTTTCCGTCCTTCATTTTTCCCTTTTACAGAACCTTCAGCAGAAGTAGACGTAATGGGTAAAGACGGCAAGTGGCTAGAAGTATTAGGCTGCGGCATGGTACACCCTAACGTTCTTAAGTCTGTGGGCATTGATCCTGAAAAATACACCGGCTTTGCTTTTGGCATGGGTGTAGAGCGCTTAACTATGTTGCGTTATGGCGTAAACGATTTACGTGCATTTTTTGAAAATGACTTAAAATTCCTAAACCAGTTCCGTTAAGAGTGAAACAATAATATGAAATTTAGTGAAAAGTGGTTAAGAGAGTGGGTTAATCCAGCCATTGATACGCAAGCTCTGTCGGAACAGCTTTCTATGGCTGGCCTAGAAGTTGATGGCGTAACACCTGCAGCAGCAAAATTTAATGGTGTATTGGTAGGTGAAGTTGTTGAATGTGGACAACATCCTGATGCAGATAAGCTACGCGTTACCAAAATTAATGTCGGTGGTGATGAACTACTTGATATCGTATGTGGCGCACCGAACTGTCGTTTAGGCATTAAAGTTGCGGTTGCAACTGTTGGCGCAGTGCTTCCTGGTGATTTTAAAATTAAAAAAGCCAAGTTACGTGGCCAACCTTCAAATGGCATGTTGTGTGCCTTTGTTGAGCTAGGGATTAGCGAAGAAGGCGATGGCATTATGGAATTGCCAAGCGATGCGCCAGTAGGTACAGATTTACGTGAATACCTAGGCCTTGATGATAATATTATTGATGTTGATTTAACACCAAACCGTGGTGATTGTTTAGGTATAAAAGGCTTAGCGCGCGAAGTGGGCGTACTTAACAGCATTGACGTAAACGTATTACAAATTCCAGCGGTTACAGCAACAATTGACGATAAAGTATCGATTGAATTAGTTAATGAAGATGCATGTCCTCGCTACCTTGGGCGTGTGATTAAAGGCATTAACCTTGATACAGCAACGCCGTTATGGATGGTTGAAAAACTACGTCGCAGCGGTGTGCGTTCAATCGACCCAGTAGTTGATGTTACTAATTATGTATTACTTGAACTTGGCCATCCAATGCATGCATTTGATTTAAATGCGATTGAAGGTGGAATTAAAGTACGTAGTGCAAACGCCGGTGAAGAGCTAGTTTTACTTGACGGTAATAGCGTTAAATTAAACGAATCTACATTAGTGATAGCCGATCATAATAAAGCACTAGCCATTGCGGGTATTTTTGGTGGCGAGCAATCGGGTGTTACAAATAAAACGTCTGATATATTACTTGAAAGCGCATTTTTTAACCCTGTAGCAATAGCTGGGCAAGCACGTAGCTACGGTTTACACACAGATGCATCGCATCGTTATGAGCGTGGTGTTGATTTTGCGCTACAGCATGATGCAATAGAGCGTGCAACAGCGTTACTACTTGAAATAGTAGGCGGTGAAGCAGGCCCAGTGGTTGAAGCCGTTGCCGCAGATAAACTACCTAAAGTGACTGAGGTTCGTTTACGTCGTAGCCGTTTAGACCGTGTTATTGGCCATCATATTGAAGATGAAAAAGTTACTGATATTTTAACTCGCTTAGGTTTTAACGTAAAAGTTGAAAACGACAGCTGGAGTGCAGATGTACCTAGTTACCGTTTTGATGTGCGTATTGAAGAAGATTTAATTGAAGAAGTGGCGCGTGTTTACGGTTACAACAGTATTCCTAATGTTGCACCGACTGCTAAGCTTAAAATGACCACCCATAACGAAGCGACTATCGCACTAAGCAAGTTTCGTAATACGCTAGTAGCCCGTGGTTATCAAGAGGCTATTACGTACAGTTTTGTCGACCCTAAAGCGCAAGCTATTTTGCACCCAGAAAGTCAGCCGCTAGTATTACCGCACCCAATTTCAATTGAAATGTCTGCAATGCGAGTAAGCTTAATGCCTGGCTTATTGGCGTCGCTAGCGTATAACCAAAATCGTCAGCAACCGCGTATTCGTCTATTTGAACACGGCCTTAAATTTTTAAGTGACGAAAATGCCGAAAATGGTGTTAACCAAGTGCCAGTAATTG
Source organism: Pseudoalteromonas sp. SCQQ13 (assembly GCF_015864415.1). Lineage (NCBI taxonomy): Bacteria > Pseudomonadati > Pseudomonadota > Gammaproteobacteria > Alteromonadales > Pseudoalteromonadaceae > Pseudoalteromonas > Pseudoalteromonas sp. SCQQ13. The sequence goes on from NZ_JADYXG010000025.1 coordinate 5,420, forward strand.
GCGGTGTAATTACCGGTCTTGCGCATGGCGAACATTGGGTTGAAGAAAAACGCAACGTCGATTTTTACGATGTGAAAGGTGACGTGGAAGCACTACTGGCAATTACCAATGATATGAGCCGCTTTGAAATTAAAGCAGAGCAGTCAGATGGTTTGCATCCTGGTCAATCAGCGGTAATTTATGTTGCTGGTAAAAAGGTTGGTTTTTTTGGTGCATTACACCCTCAAGCGCAAAAGTCGTTAGATATCAATAATGCTACTTTCGTGTTTGAAATTGAAATGTCGGCAATCGAAAAAAGAAATTTACCGCAAGTTGCAGGGGTGTCTAAATTCCCTTCAAATCGCCGCGACATCGCGATTTTAGTGCAAGAGAGCGTAAATATTGGCGATATTTTAACAGCGATAGAAAAAGTTGGCGGAAATCAATTAGTTGACCTAAACTTATTCGATGTGTATAAGGGCAAAGGTATTGAGCCAAATTATAAGAGTTTGGCGATTGCTCTAACACTGCAATCGGTTGATAGAACACTCGAAGAGAAAGATATCAATCTAGTAGTTGATAACGTGGTGGCCACACTGGCCGAACAGTTTAATGCATCGTTGAGGGACTAGATATGGCGCTTACTAAAGCCGACATAGCTGAACACCTATTTGAAAAACTCGGGATCAATAAAAAAGATGCCAAAGATTTAGTTGAAGCGTTTTTTGAAGAAATCCGCTCAGCGCTTGAAAAAGGCGAGCAGATTAAGCTCTCTGGATTTGGTAATTTTGATCTTCGTGATAAAAAAGAAAGACCGGGACGTAATCCGAAAACAGGGGAAGATATTCCTATTTCGGCGCGTCGCGTGGTGACCTTTAGACCTGGGCAAAAACTTAAAACCCGAGTAGAAGTGGGCACAAGTAAAGCAAAGTAATATAAAAAAGGCAGCGTAAGCTGCCTTTTTTATTATTAATGTTTTATTTAACTACGCCTAGGTTACTTAAAACTCCCTAGGTGATACAAACTTACCAGCGCGAATTTGCTGAAAAGTTTGTTGCGCTAAAGAATCTAAACTATCAAGATTTTTTCTGCTGCTTGCCAATTGCTGCTCTACAGCAAATATATCAACGTTTTCTATCCCCGACATCTGCGCAACTTTAGAAAAAACATAGGCATGTTTATAATTTTGTTGTTTATAAAACAAACTGACCAAAGAGGTAAACACCTCGGGATCAGGTATTTGCTGTGCTTTATTAAGTTCTAATGTTTTGTAGAGCAAATCAATCGTTTTATCATCATCAAATTTAATATAATACGATGCCAAAAAAAGTTGCATTTCAGCACTTGTTGTCACCCTTTCATCATGCTCCAAAGCTAAAAATTTAGTCAGTGCTCGCTGATCGTTATTACGCGACCAATGATAGTAAAGTAAGCCTGGGTGATTAGTACTTTTAGTATCTTGATATAATCGCGTCATTTCTTTAATACTGGTTAATTTACCTTCTACACGTGAGGTCTTTTTTTCTTTTAATTTTATATGCTCAATTTTAGCTGCAAGCGTAATACACTGATTATATGATTCAAACTCTTTAAGTAGCTGATATTTATTTTCATCAGTTGGGTGCTTATATTCAATATAACGCTGCAAAATAGTGTTAGAACGCTGCTCCCGACAATGATTATCTTTATTTAGATCGTTGCAAAAACCGGGCGTTTCTTTACATACTTGGGCCAAGCTTAGTGGCTTTTCACATCCGGCTAAGGTGAGTACTCCAAGCACTACTATTAGTCTTATAACCATCCTCAACCCTTAAATATATTAATATAATGTTATTCTAACGCAATCATTTAGCCTCTAACAGTAGAGAATAAAGCAAGATTAAATTAGAATAGGGAAGTCACTAGAGTGCGTTGACTTATCAGGGTCGAAATCATTTCAACTTTTGATGGTTAAATGCTCTAGGGCTATCCGTTCAAAAATGTTTAACTTAGGTAAATAAAATGACCTCATCTCACGAGTTAGAATACACAAATAGTTGGCAAGAACGCCAAGGTTACGCAGAAAGCATGCAACCAATCATTGGTAAGCTTTATCGTAGTCGTGGTATCGAAATTGCTGTTTATGGCCGCCCACTTGTAAATGCAAGCCCAATTGAAATTATCAAATCTCACAAATCAGTTGCGCAGTTTGAAGGTACAAAATTACGTTTACGTGAAAGCTTCCCATTTTTAGAAGCGATTAGCAAAATGGATTTAAACTCTGCACGTATCGATATTGGTAAGCTTGCTTACAGCTATTTGTATAATGATGCTGCAAACGGTCGTTCTGTTGAAGAGTTTGTAAAAGATGAGCTCGCTGAAATTGCTGATTTACCAGCTAAAGAATCACGCGATGTGGTGCTTTATGGCTTTGGTCGAATTGGCCGTTTACTTGCACGCCTACTAATTGAAAAATCAGGTCCTTATGCTGACTTACGCCTACGCGCAATTGTTGTACGTGGTGGTAAAGATGGCGACCTTGAAAAACGTGCCAGTTTATTACGTCGTGATTCAATTCATGGTCCATTTAATGGATCTATCACTGTTGATAAAGAACGTAATGCAATTAAAGCTAATGGTAGCTACATCCAGGTTATTTACGCTAACTCTCCTAGCGAAATAGATTACACAGCCTACGGCATCGACAATGCACTTATTGTTGATAACACAGGTATTTGGAAAGATGAAGCAGGCCTTGGTCAGCATTTAGAATGTAAAGGCGCTGCTAAAGTACTATTAACGGCTCCTGCTAAAGGTAATATCAAAAACATCGTATATGGTGTAAATAACAAAGATATTTTACCTGAAGACAAAATTGTATGTGCAGCAAGCTGTACAACTAATGCCATTACACCAACACTTAAAGCATTAAACGATAAGTTTGGCATTAAAAATGGTCACGTAGAAACGGTTCACTCGTATACTAATGACCAAAACTTAATTGATAACTACCACAAAGCAGACCGCCGTGGCCGTGCTGCTGCACTTAACATGGTAATTACTGAAACAGGCGCTGCAAAAGCGGTTTCAAAAGCACTACCAGAGCTTGAGGGCAAACTAACGGGTAACGCAATTCGCGTACCTACACCTAACGTGTCGCTGGCTATTTTGAACCTAAACTTAGAAAAGAGCACCTCGGTAGAAGAGCTAAATGCATTTTTACGCGATACCGCACTTCACTCAGACCTGCGCGACCAAATTGATTACACCGCTTCTACTGAAATCGTATCTACCGATTTAGTAGGTAGTCGTTACGCTGGTGTGGTTGACTCGCAAGCAACTATTGTTGATGACAACCGTATTGTACTTTACGTTTGGTACGATAATGAATTTGGTTACAGCTGCCAAGTGGTACGTTGTATGCGCGATATGGCCGAAGTGGCATTCCCAAGCTTACCTCACTAATTTATTAGTCGTTATACAAAAGCCAGCATTTGCTGGCTTTTTTGATTATCAATATTTTTAAAGCGCAGCGCTTATGGTACGCTTTATACATTAGATACGGCTAATCGCAGCGTACTTACATCCTGGCTATTTATGCAGTCCAGAGACACTTAGTCAACTTATAGGTTTTTTGTCATGAAAATCAGTAGCAATTTCGATAGTGGTAATATTAAGGTTATTGAAGCCACCGATCCATTAAATATCCAGTTAGAGATTAATAACGATTTCCAGTCTGAATTTTATCAGTGGTTTCATTTTCGCCTAGAAACAACCCCTTACCAATTACATAAGCTAAATATAAACAAGCTCGAAAATTCAGCTTATCCAGATGGCTGGGTAGATTATCAGGCGGTTGCATCGTATGACCGTCAAACGTGGTTTCGTGTACCTTCAAGCTACGAAAATGGCACATTAAGCTTTGAAATAGAGCCAGAGTGCGGCAGTGTTTATTTTGCTTATTTTGCACCATATAGCTATGAGCGTCATTTAGATTTACTTACGTGGGCGCAAAGCCAGCAAATTTGCCAATTAGAAACATTGGGCGAAACCCTTGATGGCCGCGACATGAGCGTACTTAAAATTGGTGAGCCAAGTGCAGATAAGAAAAACATTTGGATCACAGCTCGCCAGCATCCGGGTGAAACAATGGCGCAGTGGTTTGTAGAGGGAATACTTCACAAACTACTTGATGACGAAGACCCGCATGCTGCTGCATTACTATCAAAAGCAGTATTTTATATTGTGCCAAACATGAACCCAGATGGTAGTGCTCGTGGGCACTTACGTACTAACGCTAAAGGCGTTAACTTAAACCGTGAATGGCAAACGCCGAGCATGGAAAATAGCCCAGAAGTTTATTTAGTGCTTAATAAAATGCGTGAAACAGGCCTAGATATGCACCTTGATATTCATGGGGATGAAGCAATCCCGTATAACTTTGTAGCCGGCAGTGAAGGCATTCCAAGTTATGATGCGCGCTTAAAAGATCTAGAAGATAGCTTTAAAGCTGCTTTGTTAACCATTACTCCTGAGTTTCAAGACGAGCATGGCTACCCTAAAGACGAGCCAGGCCAAGCTAACCTTACAGTAGGTTCATCTGCAACAGCAGAAGAATTTAAGGCGCTTACCTATACAGTCGAAATGCCATTTAAAGATAATAACGACTTACCCGACCCAGATTACGGTTGGTCAGATCGTCGTTCATATCAATTTGGCCAAGATACTTTGGCGGCTATCGTAAATGTCGTTGATAAATTAAGATAAATTAGTATAAGGTAAGGGCAACATTAAAATGTTGCCCTTTTTTGTTACAACACTTACAAAAATAAAAAGTGCGCAACGGCACAATAAACTGTGGCTTAACGAATGTTTAGTCAGCAATTTCAAAATAAAATAATAAGAGGAATTTAGCGTGGATGCATTCGGACAACTTTTAGATAGCCTAGATGGCATGTTAGGAGGAGCAGTATGGTTTCCTTATGTGTTATTAGGGGTTGGTTTATTTTTTACTATTTATTTAAAATTTCCCCAAATACGGTATTTTAAACATGCTTGCCAAGTTGTTTCGGGTAAGTTTGATAAAAAAGATACAGAAGGGGATACCACTCACTTTCAAGCACTTGCTACAGCACTATCGGGCACAGTAGGCACAGGTAATATTGGTGGCGTAGCACTGGCTATATCAATTGGTGGGCCTGCGGCGTTGTTTTGGATGTGGATGACCGCATTTTTTGGTATGACTACCAAGTTTGTAGAAGTTACCTTGTCGCATAAATACCGTGAAAAAACTGAAGATGGCACTATGTCTGGCGGCCCAATGTATTACATGGATAAACGCCTTAACATGAAATGGCTGGCCATTTTATTTGCCGTAGCCACTGTAATTAGCTCGTTTGGTACAGGCAGCCTGCCACAAATTAATAATATTGCACAAGGTATGGAAGCCACCTTTGGTTTTGCGCCTATGGCCACAGGTGCAGTGTTATCTATTTTACTTGCCTTGGTTATATTAGGCGGCATTAAGCGTATTGCAGCAATTACATCACGCGTAGTACCGTTAATGGCGGCTATTTATATTATTGGTGCTCTGGCTGTTATTTTTTATAACGCTGAAAACATCGGTCCTTCATTTTCTGCTGTATTTATGGACGCATTTTCTGGCTCTGCTGCCGCAGGTGGCTTCTTGGGGGCGTCATTTGCTTATGCGTTTAACCGGGGTGTAAACCGTGGTTTATTCTCTAACGAAGCGGGTCAAGGTTCTGCGCCTATAGCGCATGCTTCGGCAAAAGCTGATGAGCCAGTATCAGAGGGTATAGTATCTATCCTAGAACCGTTTATCGATACCATTATTATTTGTACGCTTACGGGGTTGGTTATTTTATCCTCGGGGGTGTGGAATGAAAAATTTCAAACTCATTTTGAGCGCTCGGCTATGAGTATTATTAAAGGCGATTACACAGAAGAAAACCAAACACAGCGCGAAGACCTCTATAAATACCTTAATGGTCAAAAAAGTAATATAGAGACGTTTACCGGCAATATTGAAGTGGTTAATGGTGAGGCATTGAGTACAGGTTTTACGGTACTACATTCACGCTCAATTGCAGAGGATGTACGCTTTGGTATTACTGAAAAGCACAAATACACAGGTGTTGTAGAAGTAATAGATGGCATGCCAACAGATGACAGCATTAGTTTAGTGGGCAAATCATTGGTACATTCAGCAGAGCTAACTACCAAGGCTTTTAAACGTGGTTACTTTGGCGATAGTGGCCAGTACATTGTATCAATAGGCTTATTGCTGTTTGCGTTCTCTACTGCCATTGCTTGGTCGTACTATGGAGATCGCGCAATGATTTACTTATTAGGGCATCGCTCAGTAATGCCGTATCGCGTATTTTATGTGGCTGCATTCTTTTGGGCATCGTTCGCCGATACTACCTTGGTATGGAAGTTAGCGGCAGTGGCTATTGTTGTAATGACACTACCTAACTTAATTGGCATTATGTTATTGCGTAAAGAGATGAAAGAATCGGTAGATGACTACTGGGTCAAATTCAAAAAAGACAACGAGAAATAAAACAAGTACAATAAAGGCGCCGCAAGGCGCTTTTTTTATGCGTAGTATGGAGAGATGTATGGCGATTATCCGTTGCCCTAAATGTGCCAAATCAATATCAGATAAACACGCGCAATGTCCGCATTGCGAAAGTAACGTTGCCGACTTAAATAATGAGCAAGTTCAACAGCTTCAACGTGAGCAGCGAATTAAAAAACAGCAAATGTTTATAACTCACTCATTTTTAGCACTTATCCTATTTTTAGGCGGTTTTTTCTGTTTGTACTTCTTACAACCGCAAGAAAAAACACCTCAGTGGTATGCTTACACCATCGCTATTGGCGTGGGGTGTATTTGGTACCTTATTAATCGTATTATTTTAGTGACTCTAAAAAAGAAAAAATGACATGAATATCGACAATCTTGTACAAAATATTACCCCAGAATTATTTGAACGTTTGCAATACGGAGCAGCAACTGGCAAATGGCCAGATGGCACTCCTTTATCAGATGAACAAAAACAGCAAACAGTGCAGTTAGTTATGTTGTATCAAGCAAAAGTTGCTCAATCGAATGAGCAATTTACTATTGGTGCAAATGGCGAAATGGTGCAAAAAACAAAAGCACAACTGCAAAAAGAATTTAACTCAGATAACGAAATAGCTAGGTTTAGTGAACATGATCTTTAAACACCTTTTTACGCCAAAATGGAAACACCCAAAGCTGCAAATACGTCTAGACGCAATCGAAAAGTTAGATGTACAACGCGACGCAATAATTTTAAGCACTTTAGCGCTGGAAGATAGCTCAGCAGAAATTCGTCGTAAGGCACTGCAAAAAGTAAACGACTTGCCACTGTGGTGGAAAGCCTATAAACAAGATCAAGCATTAAAAGATATTGCTGAACAACAAATATCTACCGCTGTTTTAAGTAGCGAAAGTACACTGTCGCCGCAAATTAAAAGCGAATATATAGAGCGTTTTGCACCAGTAAAAACCCTTGAAAAACTTGCCTTTGCAGAAAAAGAGTTGCAAGTGCGGGTTAAGTTACTAAAGCGCCTAGGAAACCCTAAACTAATAGAAAAAGCCTTTAAAGAGGGCAGCGAAGAGTTACAAGCGCAACTAGTTGAGCTGGTTATTACCCACCAGTTAACTAAACCATTATTAAAGCATGCACAAAACAGTGCTAAAACAGCGCTTAACACGCATTTAGAAAACGAGCGTTTAGCAATTGAAATGCCAGCGCAAGTTGAGGGGGAAACCCGTGTTATTTTAGCCAAGCTAAATGCTTTGCGCGATAAAAATGATTTTGCATTAGTAAACCCAAAAGCCGGTGAGTTAATGGCGCAATGGCAAGCCTTAGAGCTTAAGTGGCTTAGCACCGAGCAAGTAAAACTGCTAAACGAAAAGTACAGCACAATTACCGAAAAGCTAAATGCCCATATTGCACAGCTTCGCAGTGAGCACGAAAAAGAGCAGCAATTACTTGCACTACAACAGCGTCAACTGTTGGCATTAGCAACGCTTGAAGCTTTAAGTGAAGAAATTGAAAATGCATTACAACTTGGCCTAGAAACGCCAGAGCAAATTCAGCAAGATTGGCTTGATGCAAAAGTAGCGCAGGCTCAACAAGCAATAAATGAAACAGAGTTAGCCAATAACCCGCAATCAAAGCAGGTTATTAATAAGTTAGAAAAGTCATTTACTCAAGTAGCTAAATTACCTGAGCTAACGTCTGCTATTAAAGATTATAAGCTGGCATTTACTGCACTGTGTGAAATAAAACCAGCAGCCGATTTAGCCCAATACGACGAAACCCTAGCTGCATTTAATAGTGGTTTTAAAGCAGCGCGTAATCATCTAAATATATTAGATAGTGCATTGCAAGGTACGTTTAAAACACAACTTAATGCGCATAAAAAGCAATTTTTAGTGCCAATGAATGAGTTGATAAAACCGCTTGAAAAAAATCAAAGCCAAGCTAAACGCAAAGCCCGTGATGTAAAGCGCCTAATAGAAGAAGGTCGTTTTAACGTTGCATTTGGTGTGTTTAAAGGCTTTGAAGAGTTATTTAATACCTTAACTGAGCAGTATCAGCAACCACTTGTAAGCTTAAAAACCGATTTAGAAGCGCAGCTAGCTGACGCCAAAGATTGGCAAAAATATGCTGCAGCACCAAAGCGCGAAGCATTACTTGAAGAAGTTAGCACGCTCGCTTTAGAGGAGTGCGTAGATCCCCAGCAACGGGCTGATCAAGTTAAAGTGTTGCGTAAACGTTGGAATGAGCTTGGCCGCTTAGATACAGACGAAGAAAAGCAACAAGGTGAGCAATTTGATCAAAAAATCGAATTATTGTTTGCACCTTGCCGTAACTATTTTGCAGAGCAAGAAGTACAACGTGAAGCGTCAAAAGCGCAGCGCGAAAGTATTATTGCTGACATGCATGCACTGCACTTACTCGCAACTGACGAGCAGGGTTTTGATTGGAAGCAGTTTGAAAGCCAATACAATCGTTTAAACAAAGCATGGCGTAGTGTGGGTAAAGTTGACCCTAAAACGTACCGTGTATTAAACGATCGTTACAAAAACGAGCAGCAGCGTGTGCTAGCGGCGTTAAATGCGTTTCATAAAGGCAATGCTGCACTTAAAAATGCATTAGTAGAGCAAGCGCAGCAATTATCACAAAGTGATGACCTAGCAGCAGCATGCCAAGAGCTAAAACAATTACAGCAGCAGTGGCAAGCAATTGGCTTTGCCGGCTTAAAAGCTGAAAATGCCTTATGGCAAAAATTTCGTCAATTTAACGACGAAACTTTTACTAAACGCAGTAGCGAGTTTGAACAGCAAAAGTTAGATCAAAGCGAAAACGACAAGCAAGTAGTCGCTGAGCTTAACGAACTTGAATTGGCGCTGGGTCAAATTAACGAAAAAGCGCAATTACACGACTTAGAAACTAAAGTTAAAGGGTATACCCAGTTTAAGTCACTATCGCCAAAAGTAACGTCGTTACTTAGCGCCATAGAAGAGAAGCTTGCAGGGCTAACGAGCAAAGCCGAACAAGCTAATTTAGTGGCCTTATTTAACGCTCTTGAAAATAATGAAGCGATACCGAGCCAGTACCAAGCTGCACTTAAAACATCACTTAGTAGCGCACAGTTACTTACTAGAATGGAAATTTTAGCTAATGTAAGTAGTAATGATGCAATGCAAAGAATGGCAGAGCAAGTTGCCATGTTAGATGATAAGCATCGTGGCGAACATGCAGATATAAGCTATTATTTAAAGCAGTTGTTAGCGCTCAGTGAAGGTTCAGTTGATGCTGACACACTAGCACGGCTAAAGGCTGTTTTTACAGCTTAGTGTAGTTACACCTAATAGAGTATTACTCTTTTAAAAGCCGCTCGTAAGCGGCTTTTTTATACCCATCACTTATAATAATTTAGAGAGTTTTTTATGAAAATATTATTTATTATTGCCGCATTATTTTTAACTGCATGTAACGCTACACAAGGAATGTCTGTTTATTCATTTACTAACGCCGACGTGGAGTCGTTATTAACAAAACAGCTTCCTAAATTAAGCGAACAGGTAAGTTTAATGGGATTACCAGTAGAGTTTGATGTAAACGATGTGAGTGTAAATATTGGTCCAGAAAATCGTGATGTTGTAGTGCTAGGCGCCGATTCAAGCGCTAACATTAGTGCTTTTGCATTAAAATACCCAGTACGCTTAAAGCTGCAAATAGAAGGTAGCCCATTTTACGACAGCGAGAAAAAAGCGGTGTTTTTACGTAATATAAAATTACTAGATTCGAGTGTTGATGCTGGTGGTTTTAAAGGTAATTTAGGTGCGCTAGACGAACAAGCTATGGATATTATTAACCGCTTTTTAGCTGTAAACCCAGTGTATGAGCTAAATATGAACGATCCTAAAATGGCCTTGCTAAGTAAACTACCACTTGATATGAAAGTGGTTGCAGGCGCTATAAAATTGGTTCCACGCCTTTAAGTTAGTTGTAAATAAAGTCTAGTTAGCATAATAAGGTAACTAGGCTTTATTTTTTGTCATAAATTTTTGTATTTTCGTAATTCTATTGTCACTCCCTTCCTCCAGCGCTATTAATTACTAATAATAATTTTTGCAGTGCACTTTTTGAATTAAATTGTCATAATGATCGCGATATTTCGCGAGGGCTATTTTATGATAAAACAATTTTTAAACGATCCTAGTTTATTACTCAACGCAGTGGGCGAAGGAATTTATGGCTTTGATCTGTCGGGTAATGCCGTGTTTGTTAACCCTGCGGCCGAGCGCATGACGGGCTGGAGTGCAGAGACACTATTAGGTAAAAAAATTCATCAATACCATCATCATACTCATGCCGATGGCACGCCTTATCCAGCCGACGAATGCCAAATATATTGCACCATGTTTGACGGTAAACGCCGTGAAGTGAAAAACGAAGTTTTTTGGCGCAAAGATGGCAGCTCTTTCCCGGTTGAGTACACATCGACACCAGTTTATCGAAATAATGAATTGATAGGTGCGGTAGCGGTATTTCGCGATATTTCTCAGCAGCAACAAACACAAAATGCATTACAAGATGCACTTGCACAAGTAAAACATTTGAGTGAACAGTTACAAGATGAAAATAATTATTTAATAGCAGAATTAAACGAAGATTGGCAAGACTCTGGCTTAGTAGGTAAAAGCCACGTGTTTCAAACCATGTTAGAGCAAATTAAGTTAGTGAGCGAAACCGATACCACAGTGCTTATTTTAGGCGAAAATGGTACAGGTAAAGAGCTGGTTGCCCGAAACCTATACAGATTAAGTAAGCGTAATAAACAGCCCTTTATAAAAGTGAACTGCGCAGCATTTACGCCAAGCTTATTAGAGTCAGAGCTGTTTGGCCATGAGAAAGGCGCGTTTACTGGTGCTAATGAGCGCCGTAAAGGGCGTTTTGAACTAGCCGACAAAGGTACCTTATTTTTAGATGAAATAGCAGAGCTGCCGCTTGAAGCGCAAAGTAAGTTGCTTAGAGTGTTGCAAGAGCAAGAATTTGAACGTGTTGGGGCAAGCAATACATTAAAGGTAGATATTCGCGTTATTGCAGCAACTAACCGCGATCTATGGGAAATGGTGCAAAAAGGCAGTTTTAGAATCGATTTATACTATCGCTTAAATGTATTTCCTATAAAAGTGCCAGCGCTGAGAGAGCGCAAGGAAGATATTCCTTATTTATGTAGTAATTTAATAGTGCAGTTAAATAAACGTTTAACTAAGCAGCTTAAGGGATTAAGTAATAAGGCAATTTCTCAACTACAAGCTTATGACTGGCCAGGTAATATTAGAGAGTTACAAAATGTACTAGAGCGCGAGGCCATTTTATCTAAGCAAGCTATTTTACAATTAAGTCAGCCATTACAAGCAATATCACAAAGTACTATAAACCCAGCATTAACGCTCAATGAAATGCAAAAACAGCATATTATTACTGTGCTTAAGCTGTCGGCTTGGCAAATATCGGGGAGTAAAGGTGCCGCTGCAAAACTTGGTATGCCAGAGAGTACCTTACGCTCTAAAATGTACAAGTTAGGGATTAGCAAGATTTCGTGATATATCGCGAGTATCGCTTTATTTCGCGAGTTTGAGGTTTTCAATAATAAATAAATCACTTAAATATCAATACAATGCCTTTGCTTTCAGTTTGGTCTGAAAGTTGCAAATACTTAACTAACATCCGTTATGATTAAGTAAGTACTATGAAGTTTGATATTAAAGAAGAAGATATGATCATCAAGCCCTACAAAAGCGAAGGGCCAATTTATATACGTGAGCAAAAAGGCTTTTTTCAACGTATACGCCGTAACTTAGGCTGGTTATTAATGCTTACGTTTATTGCAATACCGTGGATCCAATATAACGGCCAACAAGCGGTGCTATTAGATGTAGCAACGCAAAAGTTTACTATTTTCACTTTAACTTTATTCCCGCAAGATTTTATTATTGTAGCCATGTTGTTTATGGTGGGGGCCTTTGCGCTATTTTTTGTAACCAACTGGTTAGGCCGCGTTTGGTGTGGTTATACTTGCCCTCAAACTATTTGGATGTTGATGTTTTCGTGGGTTGAGCAACGCGTTGAAGGCACACGTAATCAGCGTATACAGCTTGATAAATCTGCATGGGGTTTTACCAAATGGCGTAAAAAGCTTACTAAACACAGTGCTTGGTTAGTGCTATCACTATTAACTGCCACTTCATTTTTAACTTATTTTATACCCGCAAAAACATTGTACTTAGAAATGCTTACTTTTGAGTGGTCGGGTATTACCAGCTTTTGGGTGTTTTTATTTGCTTTGTGTACATATGGTAACGCAGGGTTTTTACGTGAAAAAATGTGTACTGTGGCGTGTCCGTATTCGCGTTTTCAATCGGTTATGTTTGATAAAGATACACTCGTGGTTACTTACGATAGCGCACGCGGTGAAAACCGTGGCCCACGTAAACGTAAGGCCGACCCAAAAGCACTTAACTTAGGTGACTGCGTAGATTGTAATTTATGTGTAGAGGTATGCCCAGCAGGAATAGATATTCGAAATGGTTTGCAATATGAATGTATAAACTGTGGCTTATGTATTGATGCTTGCGACGATACTATGAATAAATTTGGTTATGAAAAAGGGTTAATAAAATACGCTAGTGGAGAGCAAATGGCGGGTAAAAAAACCAACCCTTTTAGGCTTAAATTGGTTGGATATGGTGTTTTGACCGTGATGCTAATTGTAGCTATGTTTGCTTGGGTGGCACAAAGAACACCAATTGAAGCCTCGGTACTGCGCGATAGAGGCGCCTTGTACAGAGTAAATTATGAGGGTTTAGTAGAAAACCCTTATACGTTAACGATTATAAATAAAACCCAACAAACATTGCACTACACTATTGCTATATCAGGCTTAGCAGAGGCTAAATTAACTAGCCCAGATACAACACTAATTCAACCTGGAATGATGAGGCGTATACCCGTAACGGTGACTGCAGATGGCTTTGATATTTCAAACAAGGTAAGTAAAGTTAAATTTATTATTTTTGCAGAAGAAGATCCGAGCATTAGCATAACGAAAGATAGTTACTTTTATAAAAATTAAAAGTATAAAAATGCCCAAGCTAGTTTACCTACTTGGGCATTTTAATAGGATTATTAATTGTATATATTTAAACCCAGATCACAGATTAATTATGTAATCTAATGCGCTCGTAATTACGGCTACTTGTGCCAAAATACATTCTTCGTCACTTGCTGTAGGGCTATCTGGGTATACTTCAGTGGTGGTTACATAAGGTGCATTGGTAAAGCCCATACATAAACCTAATTCGCGAGCAGCGTAGTTGATCACCCCAAATTGCTCTTGTGGCACACCAATAAGTTGGTTATTTTCATCACTTGGGGCAATGTGGGTTACTTTTGCTACGCTATCAATAATGGCTTTTTGAAATGCAGCCTCAGGTTTAGTGCTATCGGCCACTAAATAAAAACCATCGGGAATATTCCAATTAGTATTTACTGTGCCTTCGCGTGCAGCTAGTGCCGGGCGAAACTCGCTGTTGTCGCTGTCGGTCGTTTCGTGCAAATCAATATGAGCAATTAAATCTAACTCAAGGGATTTTACATACGCCATAATCGCCGCCGACTCTTGCGCTGGGCTACCTTCATAAAATGAGCGGTTAGGATCAATGGCTTCTGGGTTCCAGCGGTTTATCGTTTCGTACCCCCAAGGGCTAATACAAGGTGCGATTACAATATTAAAATGCAGACTATATTTTTGCGCTGCCGTTTTTGCAAACCTAAGCGCGCCGTGTACGCCACTAGTTTCGTAGCCGTGTACACCACCGGTAATTAAAACGGTAGGTTTGTTAGTGTTAAAGTCAGCGGTTTTTAAAACAAATAAAGGATATTTGCCTGCAACGTAATTTAGTTCGCCATATTGTTCTACATTAAGCGCATCTTTGAGCTCGTTAATGAGGGTTACTACTTCATTTTGATAGCTGCGTTTAATATTTTGGCGGGTTAACCAATCGGCTTTATCGTTGTTATTCCACTTAGTGCCAGGTGTGCCAATAGGATATGTGCTGTTAGTCATAATAAACCTTTAATAATAATTATAATTAACCTTATAGCAAGGCTATATAGCAAGGCTATATAGCAAGGCTATATAGCAAGGCTATATAGCAAATGCAGTTAATATAATTAGTAAATAAAAGCACAGCTTAACGCTGACTAAAATAAGGCGCAAATTAAAACGATAAACAGCTGTTTTAATTTTTTAAATTAGCTATTTACTAAGCTCAGTTATAGTAAGTTGTTAAATTAAATGTATTATAAAAGAGTATGTTACAATTGTTTTATTACCTACTTAGATATTGAGTATTATGGCGCAGTATTTTGCCACACCTAGTTGGTTAGGCCGTTTTTTCACCCGTATTAAATTACTCAGTATTGAGCAGGAAAGCTTAGTGATTGAGTTTAAAAACGCGACTAAGCAATCGTTTTTAATCAAGGATTTTAACGATTTTTCGCAGTTGCAAAACCGGATATTTAGCGCCAAAATTAATTTAACTCTAGGTGAAAATAGTGCTCATACTACTATTAGCTTTTTAAACAAAGCACAGGCAAAAGCACTAAACATTGCAATTAACCAATATTTTTCGCAAGCGCTTGAACACAAAATAAATAATGCTAAAGCTTTATTAAAGCGCACTGCGTTAGATGAGTATTTACGCGACAGTAATACCACAATTTTAAGCGCTGAGGTGTTTTCACTGAGCAAGCGCTATCAGCAAAACCGCAATGTGTGGCAAGGGTATTTACCTTCAAATAGTAGCCAGTTTTTATCGGTATTGGCCAGTGCAAAAAATAAGAATGATGCTATTGCACAACTGCGTAATAAATATGAGCGCAAGCAACTTGCTCAACGAGCTGATTTTTATAATAACGTGGAGTCAAACCCATTAACTAATGAGCAGCGTCTTGCTGTAATACGCAATAACGATAAAAATTTAGTATTGGCTGCTGCAGGTACCGGTAAAACCTCAGTTATGGTAGCCAAAGCACTTGATCTAATTGCCACAAAACAAGCAATGCCAGAGCAAATACTGGTACTTGCTTATAATAAAACAGCGGCGCAAGAGCTTAAAACACGCTTTATTAAACGCGCCCAGCAGGCTAAATTATCAAGCAAGTCACCAGAGGTTTTAACTTTTCATGCGTTAGGGTTGCAGCTGCTACAGCAGGCAGGTAAAGGTTGCAACATATCGCCTTTTGTAAGTGATTTTGGCGCGCTGCCGAGCTGGCTAACATCATGGCTAAGTGAGCAAGTACAAGCCCAACCGGTATTATTAAGCGCCTTTATTGCTATGCTCGATAAGCCTTTAGTATCCTGCGATACTCATAAAAGTAAGTTTAATGCTACGCAAGTACTGGCAATATTAAAAGACTCAGGGCAGCTTAAGCATGAGGTTGATAAATATTTAAAATGCTTAGCAGCTATAAGGGCTGAACAGTTAACCGATAGCGAAATTACTCAGCGGCTTAAGCGCCAAAATAATCAATTAAATACTGTTCAACTAAGTACCAATCAATTAAATACGAGTCAAGTTAATAGCAATCAAAAAAGCACTAATCATCACAGTGCGGCCGCGCAGTTATTAATTGCTATGCATCGCGCTTATAAAACGCAACTCATTGCGCAAAACTGTATTGATTTTGACGATATGATTTTACAAGCTACTCAGGCTGTAAATAAGCAGCAAGTGAATGTGCCATGGCAGCATATTTTAGTGGATGAATTTCAGGATATTTCTGCTGCACGTATGGCTTTATTAAACAGTTTAATTAAGCATGGTCATAAGGTGCGTTTTACCGCTGTAGGTGACGACTGGCAGTCAATTTATCGGTTTTCTGGTGGTAACTTAGCACTTACCACACGTTTTAATGAGTTAGTGGGTAGTCATTCGTTAACGTTGTTGCAAAAAACATTTAGGTATAACAATAGTATAAGTGACGTAGCGGGGCGTTTTGTTATGCAAAACCCTGAGCAGTATAAAAAGCTCATTATTACTCATACACAAGTGGCTGAGCCTCAAGTTATTTTATTAGATGACGTGTACCAAGGTAAAAAGTCGTTAGAGCTAAAAACCCAGCAAACTATCAATACTATTCAAAAACACCATGCAAACGCGAGTATTGCTGTATTGAGCCGTTATCGTTATACGCTCAACAAAGTGCAACAGCGTTTAGCCTCACAACAAAAAAGTGCAAACGTAGCATTTTTAACCCTGCATAGCGCCAAAGGGTTAGAAGCAGATTACTGTATTATTATAGGGTTAGAGCAGGGGAAGTTTGGCTTTCCGAGCAGTCAGCAAAATAATCCGCTGCTGGAGGCTTTACTACCTAGCCAAGACACCTTTGCTTATTCAGAAGAGCGGCGTTTATTATATGTGGGACTTACCCGAGCAAAACATAAGGCTTACTTAATTGCCGATGCTAAACAGCCGTCGTTATTTGTTAAAGAATTAATAAATGACAACTATCCAATTCATATTGCATCTACTTTGTTTAGCAAATAACAAAAAGCAATAGTATGCAGTGACTGTAACCAGAGGCTGTTGTTAAGCGCTAACTTGGTGAGTTAATTAATGGTTCATGCTGATATAAATTAGCGTATTGACGTTGGTGTTCGGCAAATAAATAAGCTCTTAATTGTTCTTTACCAGTATGAATGTGTTTTATTTTAGCTGCAAGGCCATGCTTGCTTTGCCTGACAGGCTCAATATCCATAGATACAGATTCTTTATTTGGTAGGGTAAATTCTACGTGTTGAACTTTTGATAGGTTTTTGTGTTTACCGGTGGGCTTTAAAAATACACCTGTGCTTGAAATTGATTCAATGCAAAAGCCTTGGCTTTTAATATTTAAATGGCTCCAGCGCCAACTGCGTTGAGTGCCTTTAGTATCAATAACTTCAGGAGCGCTTAAAGTAGGTGTAATTGTGCCGGAGCTATTAATTTTTAAGTGTAGCGGAAACCACAGTTGGTAATGGGCAACCTCAGCCAGTAGAGTTAAATTGGCATTGCTAAGTAACTGCGCAATACTAACAGGCACACTGCTTTGCATGGTTAACATAGGCTCATGAGGTAATGCAGGTTTTTGATCGGATTTAAATAAGTCAGATAAAAAGTCTATTTCTTCAGCAGAAAAATCCATATTCCATACTCGGGTTGCCTAAAATATAAGCATAAGTTAAACAAAACACCGGCTCAATAAACAGCGTGTTTAATTTTGTTTAGTTAGTCTTTAACCGTTTTAGGTAGTTAGTATCTTTAGCTAAACAAAGCGATACGGCGCGTTATTAGCTTAACCCTAGAGCTAGATTAAGATATAAAGTTGCAGCCCAAGTTATTAAAAATTAACATGATGTAATTACAAGCCACTTTTTATTTGGGTTATATCATGACGCATGCATTTACACATTATAGACAACAACAATTGGTCCGCTTTTTAGCTGTGTTATTAAGCATTACGTTTTGTGCTAGTTTAACGGCCGCAGAGCAAAGCCAAACGTTAATTTTAGTTGGTAGCGAGCTAAGTAGCTGCAGTAGTTTAAACATGCAACAGTGCGATAAAAACACCCAAATAGCGGGTAAAGCAGAGCATTTATTTAGCGTTACGGTTAAAAAAGTTAAAAAAATCACTCAGCAGTGGCCGAGTACTAATCAAGAAGTTAAAAGCAGTACAGTTAAAGTTTTACTTGCGATAAAGGCTAAATCATCAACATCAATAACTAAGCCTGCACTGTTATGGCACTGGCGCGATATTGATAATACCCAGCTTAATAGCCTATCGGAGCAAGAGTATCATTTTGTTATGGATATGCTTGAAGTGCCTCAGTTGAGTTCTCAAGGGCAGCGATTAGCGGAGCAAGTTAACCCTAGTTTGAATAATGAACCGGCTATAAACAATATACTGCAATTTATAACGGGTAGTTTAAAGGTAGCTAACGAGCAACCAAGTGTGTTGGCAATTACAGCAGCAAGCCGAGACCCTTATGCTGCTGCCGATTTTACTCAAGGTTTATTGAGCACGGCAAGTGTAAACAGCCAATGGTTAGCATTGACCCCTGCATTAGTTAAAGCAATTACTACAAACACCTGTGAAAAATTACCACAATATAGGCAATCAGAAATGCGCTTGTATAACCGTGAGGCTATTTATCCCGATCGCATCCAAGCAGAAAATACCCTTTGCAGTAATGGCGTTAATAGCTTGGTAAAGCTAATAAACAACAGTACAGGAGTGATTTTTAATAATGGCGAGCAAGACTTAACGCGCAGCGTACTGTTTGATGAAAACAACCAAGCTTACCCGTGGACTAAAGCATTGCAAACACGCCCTGTTGTTATAGGTAGCGGCGCGGGGGCGGCTATTCAAAGCGGTGGCAAAAACACAAGTGGTAACATAGCTACAATTACTAAAGGATCGAGCCTTTTGGCTTTACAGGCAGATATTAACGATAGTTCTATGTTTAATCTTGCTGGTGGCCTTGCAACATTTAATTATGGCATGATCGATACTCACTTTAGTGAACAAAACCGTACATTAAGGTTGGCAACAGTACTTGATAAAACGCAACAAAAGTTTGGTTTTGGTATTGATGAAGCCACGGCATTAGTCGTTATAAAGTCATCCGCAGGTAACTTAATGACCGTAATAGGTAAAAGTGGTGTGGTATATTTAAAAGCAAAAGGCAATCAGCATTATAACTACTCATACTGGCCTGTAGGCAGCGTTATTGATATTGCAAATGAAGATTTTACCCTAAGCCAGCGCAGCATTAATAAAGCTTTAGCAAGTATTAAAATACCAGCATTACCGCTACAACGATTTGGCTCTATATTAACGAATGCAAAATTACGCTCACTTATTCAAGCTATGTGCTTAAGCCAAGAACAAAGTACAGTTGCTCAACAAGATCAGTTTATATTGAGCTTAAGTGTACAAGCTAACACTGCGTATCATCGTATTAATAAGGATCAATATGGCTGTGCTATAAGTCATTTAGAACTTGCAGTGAGTACATTTTAGTTCTGAAAGTTTACTAGAGCGTGTTTAATTAAAACGGCCAAAATATTGTTTATAAAACTACATTGGCCGTTTTAATACTTAGTAGCCAGCAGGGCGGCTATCACGCATGATAAAATCTAGTTTTATTTGTGCTTTTATTGGCTGCGACAGATCAGTTATTTCAATCATTTCGCATTCATCTCTGATCATTTCAGCTATTAGGCTCGGATAATGACGGCAGTCTTCGGGGCGGTCTAAGTAAATACTGCAAGTGTATTTATTTTGCGCTTGAGGGTTTGTTTTAGGCTCAACCTCTAAAAAAGGGCATCTGCTTAGCCTAACGCCCGATTTAGGATCGAACCATATTTCATTATTTTTAACAAATTCAAAGATTTCAGGGTTAAATATTTCCCATAAATCAATTTCTTCTTGGGTAGCACTCAAGTCGCCATCGCCGTATTTAATACAACATTTACCGCATTGATTACAGTCTTTCATAGTTTGCCAGTTAGCATAATAACCAGGCCACAGTGTAGCACTTATATTGATATGCGGTGTTGTTGGCGAAAAGGTTTAAGTTTCTACCAAGAGTATATAAAATAGCGAGCATATTGTATTACTAAGCTTTGCAGTACGCGGAGCATGATTAAAAGAGTTATAAAAAATGAGTGAAGAGCAAAGTGTAATTGATAACCTAGCCGACCTTGAAAGTTTTTTACTTAATGTAGAAAGCGGTGGCTTTGGCTTAAAAGGTGTTGCAGGCATTGGTATGGCAACAAATAACGCAGATGGCAGCCGTTTTGTTGCTGTGTTTGACGATAATCAAAAGCTACTTTTAGCACGCATGATTACAGAAAACGTATTCCAAACAGGGCAATACATGGTACGTAATGGTGTAGGGCGCAAGCATTAACTATAATAGTTAAAACGCCTATAAGCTTATTTAAGGTTTATAGGCGCTATCAACTTCAACAGCCTCATTTATAACTTATTAATAAATAACGGCAGGGTTTGGCTTATTCGGCGAACCTAACATTTCGCGATAAGATGGTGGCTGCAAACCTTCTCTGTCGGTAATATTAAAACGCTTAGCTATTTCGGCAGCAATTACAGTGTGCCCGTTAAGCTCGTCACCTTTAGGGTCATTAGCAATAGCATAAACAATATCACCAATAAATTCTGGTGACTCTGCGGTTGCCATAAACTGCTGGTATTGCTCTTTATCTAGTTTACCTATAATGGCCGAACGTTCGGTTAAGAGTGGCCCCATCCAAATAGATACAGCACGCATACCTGTGCCTTTAAAGTCTACCGCCATATCATGAGCAAGCTTATCAAGGCCCGCCTTTTGTGCACCATAAGCAGGCCCATGAATATAACAACTAGCACCAAATGAAGAACCAAACATAATTAAGCCACTGTTATGCTTAGCCATTAGTTTTGCGCCATGCCAACTAGCCACGTAAGCAGAGCGTAAACCTACATCTAAAATTTTACCCGCATTAACCTCTTTTTCCCAAAATGGCTTTTGTTCAACTAATTGATCATGAATAAATGCAGCGTTATTAACCAAAATATCTAATCGGCCTTGCTCTTTTTCAACCTGAGCAAACAATGCGGCGGTTTGTGCATCGTCACTGTGATCGCACACCACAGCAATACCTATACCACCTGCTTGATTAATTTGCTCAGCAGTTTCATATACTGTTCCGGGTAATACCGAGCCATCCCACCCTAAAACTGAGCCTGTTTTTATACTGCGGCCAGTAACATAAACTGTCATGCCTTTTTTACCTAAAGCTAAGGCAATGCCTCTGCCTGCACCGCGGCTAGCACCGGTTACAATGGCAACTTTTGCTTCTTCCTGTTGCATGGATTCCCTCATTTAAAAAGATGACACATTAAAAGTACTAAAGGTTAAATTGGCTAACCAGCTCAATTTAGTTTCGATAGTAGTCGTACTAGTAATAAAGATATATTTGTATTGAAATTAGCATGTAAAGCCTTAGTATAAAAGCCTAGCTTAAAAATCGACCAAAAAACAAAGGGCTGCTATGAAATATACAAAGACTACCGAGCAACGTTTACAGCAACTAGAAGACAAGCAATCAATATTAGAGTTGAAATATCGCTACCTAAATGCCTGCGATGAAAAACAACCTGAGGTGGTAACTAATTGTTTTATTAGCGGCGAAGTAGATATTAACTTTGGTCACATTGGCCAATTTAACCGACGAGAAGATTTTGTGGCTGTTTTTAAAGATCTTGGTTGCCACGACCATATAGTTGATATGCATCACGCACAAAATCCGGTTTTTTTAGAGCTCACCAACAATACAGCCAAGACTAAAATTAACCTTCGCTTTCAAAGTATCAACACCAAAGATAAGCTCCATGTGCAATTAGGTGGCTACTACCTCGACGAATTTGAAAAGCAAAGAGACGGTCAATGGCTGATCAGCAAAAGTGCATTTATAATAAATTCGGTAAGCATGAGTGATTTTTCAGGTGAATATAGCAAAGTGGTTTATAGCGGAAGCTGCATGCCAGACTAGGTTACTGTATATTTTTTAAATTCAGGAAAGGTAGCAATAAAGTAACTGAGCGTGTTGCGAAGTAATTGATTTTGGTTATTTAAAAGGCTTTTAAAGTTGGTCGGTATGGAGAGGTATTAAACAGACACCCATCTTAATATTTGTAAAAAGATATTAAACAGACACCCATCTTAATATTTGTAATATCAGTGTAATTAACTAAGCTCTGGTTAGTGCAATAATTAAGCAGGGTGTCACATGGCTATCGCAAGAAAACGTCAGGTTAGTTTGGTCGATACAAAATACTATCACTGTATTTCGCGCTGTGTACGCCGTGCATTTTTATGCGGCGTAGACAACTTTACTAATCAATCGTATGAACATCGCAGAGAGTGGGTTGAAAGCAAATTACTTGCCCTCGCTAACGTGTTTTGTATTGATGTGTGTGCGTATGCAGTAATGAGTAATCACACCCACTTAGTACTCTATGTTGATGATAAAAAAGCCAAGCGACTAACCGATAAAGCCATTATTCAGCGGTGGCACAGGCTTTGTAAAGGCACTGTACTCACTAACAAATATCTGCAAGGTGAAGAGCTAAGTAAAATTGAATGGCTCTTTCTAAATGAAACAATCATTGAATACCGAGAACGCTTAGCTAATATCAGTTGGTTTATGCGCTTATTAAATGAAGACATTGCGCGCAGAGCTAATAAAGAAGATAACTGTACCGGCCGCTTTTGGGAAGGACGCTTTAAATCACAAGCCCTCTTAGATGAAGCGGCATTAATCGCCTGTATGGCATATGTTGATTTAAACCCAATAAGAGCAAAGGCAGCAACAACACCAGAAACATCAGAGCATACCAGTGTAAAAATACGCATTGAAAGTGCCACGGCAGGTAAGCAACCGAAGCAACTCCTGCGCTTTTCAGGTAAATCAAAAAAGCACATGGCAAAAGGATTACCATTTGCGCTTAAATCTTACCTTGAACTAGTAGAATTAACTGGACGTTGTATACGCGAAGGCAAGAAAGGCCATATTGAGAGTATCACTTTACCCCTGTTACAAAGAGTCAACATTACCCCCGAAAACTGGCTAAAACTCACCACACAATTTAGTCGCGTATTTCATGGCGCAGTAGGTCGCCCAGCGTCACACGAAGGATACTGCGAACACCTAAACAGAAAGCGGCGCACCAACGTTAGTAACTGCGAAAAGCTACTGGCTTAAAGCGTTACTTCAAAAAGTTACCCGTTATTTCCCTTCACTGTGAAAGCACAGTATTTCGCATGCCTAAAAATGAATAAAAAGTAGGTAAAAACGATGTTATTTGAGCTAGCGGAAGCATTTTGAATATTTAGGACACTTTAAGCCAAACGATATTTATCTTAGTAAAAATTAAAGCGATTAATTATTAAAATGGGTGTCACATTAATTTTTTATTGTCAGTTTCGACTAATATCAAATGGACAACGCTAAAGGTTACTTGCATTGGTTGTTAAGCACTTTTACACTAATCATTTTACTGGCGTAATTAAATGACTAAATACGAGACTGATTCTATTGAAGCGCAATATCAACTAGGATCTGAAAAACTAGTTTTAGCGAACAAGTTAGCGATTGTTGATGTAGCAGAAATGGATGATGTTGAGGCTATCCTTTTAGTTAAACTATATGAAAAAATATTTACAACGCCAGACACAGAAAGTGATGTTTTTTCTTTTCAAAATGTTGCTAATTGGCACAGACAGTGGCTAGGTAATGTATATGAATGGGCAGGTAAAATAAGAAGTATTGATATGGGCAAAGGCGGATTTCAGTTTATGTCGCCTTTACAAATTGAAAAAAACATTAGGTTATTTGAAGATGAGTATTTATCTCGATTTAATAACTTACCAGAAATGACCGATGAAGAGCTTGTGTCATTTTTAGCGCAGAGCCATGTTGAGTTTATTCTAATTCACCCATTTCGTGAGGGTAACGGCAGGGTAAGCCGTCTGTTAATGGACTTTTTGTGTAGCAAAGCTGGAAAAGGAACGCTTGATTATAGCTTGTGGGATGAGCATAAAGATTTCTACATCAAGTCAATTCAAGCGGGTGTAAACAGAGATTATCAACACATTGAAAGGCTCGTGAGAGATATAATTAAATAGCGAGTGAAAGAGACTCGTATTTGAGTTTATTTTCTTTTAGCTTTTTTTCTATTGTTTTAACTGTTGCACCAGTTTCGATAGCAGTAGAGCTAGCAACAGATCTTAAAATCATACTTTTTGTGATTTTTTTCTTATTTTTATTCATAATTGCCACCTCGTATAAATTTATATCTGGAAATAACTTTACACCTACATTCTCGTGTTATCAATTAAAGTTATAAGTGTTTTTATGAGAATATTGAAGGCTTGAAATTAAATTTGATTCTGATATTAGGTGTTGTTAATTGGTCGGTATGGAGAGATTCGAACTCTCGACCCCTGCCACCCCATGACAGTGCGCTACCAAGCTGCGCCACATACCGACTGAGGTTGCAATAGTACGTGTATTTTTTTAAAAATCAATAAGCATTTGTTTGTTTGAGTGTTTTTTGCGCAAGCAGGCTGAAAATAGTTTCCTTGCGCAATTAAAAGTAGTTAAGCATGGCGCTAGTCTTTATTTAACCAAAGTTTGATCGTGTTATACATTTCGTCTCGTAGTATTGGTTGCGCAGTTTTGTTAGGGTGCAAGTTATCGTTTTGCATTAAGTCGTTTTGCCCAGCAACTTTAAGTACAAAAAAGTCCATAAGGTAAGCGTTTGTATTTTTACTTACTTGTGTAAAACTATCGGTAAACATTTTGCTGTAACGTGGCCCGTAATTAGGTGGAATATAAATTTCCATTAAAGCGCTGGTGGCATTGGCTGCTTGGCTTTTTTTGATTAATTCGGTTAAGTTAGCTTGTAGCTTACTCACCGGAAAACCACGTAAACCGTCGTTTGCGCCCAGCTCAATAAGTACATGAGTTGGTTGATACTGCGCTAGCAAAGCATCTACACGGCGCAGTGCGCCACCGGTTGTTTCGCCACTGATACTGGCATTAATAAGTTTGATATTACTTTGCTCAGCATCGTATTTATCTTGTAACAATTGTACCCAGCCTTGTTCTTGTTTAAGTCCGTAGGCTGCGCTTAAACTGTCACCAAGTATTAAAATGGTGTTATTAGCTGCTGCACTTAGTGGCTTGATAACTAAAAATAAAATGAATACAAAACGTAGGATTGAATGAGTCATATGTCAGCGCTTTCTCAATTAAATATAATTCAAGTAAATGGTTTGTCTAAAGTGGTATCTACCTTTGAAGGTGAGTTGCCCATCCTCAGCGACATCAGCTTTAATGTCAAGCATGGCGAATCTGTTGCGGTAGTGGGCACTTCTGGTTCTGGTAAATCTACGTTACTTAGTTTGTTAGCTGGGCTTGATACGGCGAGTGGCGGTGAAATATTTTTAGATGGCGAGCCGCTACATAATCTCGATGAAGAAGCGCGTGCTGGGCTGCGCGCCGCAAAAGTAGGCTTTGTATTTCAGTCGTTTATGTTAGTACAAAGTTTAACAGCGCTTGAAAACGTAATGCTACCCGCTGAACTTGCAGGGGAGCGCGACGCTAAACAGCAAGCACTTATTTTGCTAGAAAAGGTAGGTTTGGGTCATCGCATCGACCATTATCCGTCGCAACTCTCTGGTGGTGAGCAGCAACGCGTTGCAATTGCGCGGGCATTTATTGGCACGCCAAAAATACTGTTTGCCGATGAGCCTTCGGCAAACCTAGACAGTAAAAACGGTAAAATGATTGAGTCGCTATTGTTTGATCTAAATTCGCAGCACGGTACTACGCTTATTTTAGTAACGCATGACGAGGCGCTTGCACAAAAATGCCAGCATATTATTCAAATTGAAGGTGGCCGATTAGTAGAAAACTCAGCAGAGGAAATAGCAAATGTGGGCTAAGTTAGCGCTTAAGTTATTTTCGCGGGAGTTTCGCCGTGGTGAGCTTACGGTGATAAGTGCGGCTATAGCGCTTGCGGTACTTACCGTGCTTACTTTATCTATGGTTACCGAGCGTATAGCACAGAGCATTGCGCAAAAAAGTAGCGCCTTTATTGCCGCCGACCGAGTGCTTGGCAGTAATCACGTAATCGACACTTCTTATATAGCTAAAGCAGAGCAACAAAATTTAAAAACCGCACAAATGCTTTACTTCGACACTATGTTATTTGCCAACGACGAAATGCAATTTAGTTCGGTAAAAGCGGCTTCAAGTGGTTACCCGTTAAAGGGGCAACTTAAGGTTAAATCGAGCCTAAATGGAGAAACCGAAGTTGCTAACGGCGGACCAACACTTGGCAATGTGTGGCTTAGCGAGTCGGTATTTTATAGTTTAAATATAGATATAGGCGATGTAGTAGAGCTAGGTGCTGCATTATTTAACGTTGAAAAAGTAATTGTAGAAGAGCCCGACGCGCCTTTTAATGTGTTTTCGAGTAGCCGCAGGGTGCTTATAAACATTAACGACGTGGAAAAAACAGAAGTAATACAACCGGGTAGCCGAGTATTTTATCGTCAGCTTTATGCCGGCGATGAAAGCGATATAAATAGTTTTTACGATTGGCTAAAACCGCAGTTAAAAGAAAACCAGCAATGGTATGGCGTAAAAGATCGCCAATCGCCAATATCTAATAGTTTAAACCGTGCAGAAAGCTTTTTGTTGCTAGCAGGTTTGCTGGGCATTATTTTAGCCGCAGTGGCAATTGCGGTGTCTGCAAAGCGTTATTGTGAACGCCAATACGACCCAGTTGCTATGATGAAAACCTTAGGTGGTAGCCGGGCAATGATCCGCAAAATTTACCTTACACATTTATTAATGGTGTGTTTAATGGCGGTAACAGTGGGTTTATTAATTGGCTATGGTTTACAAGAAATTGCGACACATTATTTAGCAAAAAGCATGGGTACAACGTTGCCAATGGCGGGTTTTAAGCCGTGGTTAGTGGCAATTAGTACAGGTGTAATTTGTGCTGTGATGTTTTCTATCAAGCCGTTATTTGATTTATTTGATATTCCGCCATTGCGAGTGCTGCGTCGTAACTTAGGCGATAAACTAGCGGTTAGCCGGGTGCACTTAGCTATGAGTGCGTTTACCGTATTTTTACTCATGTGGCTATTTAGCAATAATATAAAAATTACTCTGATTTTGTTTGCCTCAACCCTTACTTTAATTGGCGTGTTGTTTTTGGTGTCTAAAGTTATATTTGGTGGTGGCCGTAAATTGGGCTTAAAGCCGGGTAATAGTTGGTCGCTGGCAATTGCGTCAATTCAAAAGCGTGCAAATGTGAATGCAGTCCAGCTGATCAGCTTTTCCCTCGCTATTAAGCTATTACTATTTTTAGTGGTACTTAAAAACGACATGATAGCCGATTGGCAGTCGCAGTTACCAGACGATGCTCCCAATGCATTTTTAGTCAATATTACCCAAAACGAACTTGAGCCAATTAATACTTATTTGGCGCAAAAAAACATTCAGGTATCGGAGTTTTATCCCACCATTCGTGGCCGGGTAAATGCGGTAAATGGCGAGCTGGTAGCGCGAGAAGTATCATTGCAAGACAACGAGAAAAAAGATGAAGAGGCACGCGCTGGTATTGGTCGCGAGCTAAACTTAACCTGGCTTGAAACGCCGCCAGCGCAAAACGAAATAGTGCAAGGGCAGTGGTTTAATGAAAACACATTAGCAGAGGCATCTATTGAGGAGTCTATGCTTGAGCGTTTAGATGTTGAACTTGGCGACACGTTAACGTTTTTAATTGGTGCGCAGTCGTTTGACGCTAAAATTACCAGTGTGCGTAAAGTAAACTGGGCCACCCTTAAGCCAAACTTTTTTATTATTTTAAGCCCTGATGTGCTCAAAGACTTTCCGGCAACGTATATTTCGTCGGTACGTATTGAGCCTAATCAAAAACGCGACTTTAGCCAATTGCTGCGCAGCTATCCAACGGTTACCGCCATAGATGTAGGTAACTTTGTTAAACAAATACAATCAACCATAGAGCAAGTGTCACTTGCAATTGGCTTTGTACTTACTATTGTGGTGTTGTGTGGTGCACTGGTATTAATATCGCAAGTGCAAGCAAGCTTAGGCGAGCGCATGCAAGAAATTGTAATACTGCGCACACTTGGTGCAAAAAGCCGGCTTATTAAAAACGCTACTTTATATGAGTTTTTATTGCTTGGTGGTTTGGCCGGCTTAGTTGCCGCTTTTTTTAGTGATATTGCACTATTAGTTGTACAGCAGCAGTTATTTGATCTGGCGGGTAAATTACATCCACATATTTGGATAATAGGACCGGTGGCAGGTGGAGTGTTTGTAGCGGGGTTAGGCTATTTTATGATTGCTCGCACACTTAAGCAAAACACCCAAGGGCTGGTGCGTGCGTTAGGTTAAGTTGCCAATATTTAAGCAAAAGGAAAACGCCCACTTAAGTGGGCGTTTTTGTTTTATTGTTACTGGTAATTTATACAGTGCTCTGGCATTATTAGCCTAATAAACGAATAACAATAATGAGAGTGCTTTTTGGCCATAATTTTAGGGATTGATCCAGGCTCACGCTTAACTGGCTACGGTGTTGTAGCGCATCAGGGGTCTAAATTCACTTATTTAGGCAGTGGTTGCATTAAATTAGCGGATCATGAGTTTCATATAAGACTTAAAATGATTTACCAAGGCATTACCCAGCTTATAGAGCAGTTTTCGCCAGAAACCTTCGCGATAGAAAAAGTGTTTATGGCGCACAATCCCGACTCAGCCTTAAAGCTAGGCCAAGCACGTGGTGCTGCTATTGTAGGCGCTGCAATGGCCGACTTACCAGTATTTGAATACTCAGCAAGGCAAATAAAACAAGCCGTAGTAGGCAATGGTGGCGCCGATAAAACTCAAGTACAGCATATGGTTAAAAACATTTTAAAACTACCTGGTACGCCACAAGCTGATGCCGCCGATGCACTGGCTATTGCTATTTGCCATGCGCACTCAGAACAAAATTTAATAAAACTAGCGGGTAGCGCAAGCAAAACCGTTAGAGGACGTTTAAGGAAATAACTATGATTGGTCGCTTAAATGGTATTTTAGTAGAAAAACAACCTCCCGAAATATTATTAGAGGTAAATGGTGTTGGCTACGAAGTGCAAATGCCAATGACCTGCTTTTACGACTTACCTAAAGTTGGCGAAAATGCCATTGTTTATACTCATTTTGTAGTACGCGAAGATGCACAACTATTGTTTGGCTTTAACAATAAAGTAGAGCGTGCCTTATTTAGAGAGTTATTAAAGGCCAATGGCGTAGGGCCAAAGCTAGGTTTAGCTATTTTGTCGGGTATGTCGGCGCAGCAATTTGTAAGCTGTGTAAATAACGAAGATTCCACAAGCTTAGTTAAATTACCCGGGGTAGGTAAAAAAACCGCCGAGCGGCTAGTACTCGAAATGAAAGACAGGTTAAAAAATTGGGGCAACGATTTATTCACCCCTTTCAGCGACAGTGCGGTTATTGAGCCGTTTAGCGACGCAACAATTGCTAATAATGCCGCCGATGATGCTGTGTCGGCTTTGGTGTCGCTAGGTTATAAATTGCCACAAGCGCAAAAAGCAGTAAAATCAGTAAGTAAACCCGATATGTCTACTGAGGTTCTTATTAAAGAATCTTTAAAATCAATGCTGTGAGTAACCTATGATCGAAGCTGATCGCTTAATTGACGCGACTGAAAAACCCAACGAAGACTCTATAGACCGTGCAATTAGGCCAAAATTACTCGCCGATTACCGTGGTCAACCGCATGTTAAACAGCAAATGGAAATTTTTATTGAAGCGGCCCGTAGCCGAGGCGAAGCACTCGATCACCTGCTTATTTTTGGCCCACCAGGTTTGGGTAAAACTACATTAGCTAATATTGTTGCCAACGAGCTGCAGGTAAATATAAAGGCAACCTCAGGGCCAGTGCTCGAAAAAGCCGGTGATTTAGCCGCATTGCTAACCAACCTTGAAGAAGGTGATGTATTATTTATTGATGAAATACACAGGTTAAGCCCACAAGTTGAAGAAATACTCTACCCAGCAATGGAAGACTACCAACTTGATATTATGATAGGTGAAGGCCCAGCAGCACGCTCGATAAAATTAGATTTACCCTCGTTTACGCTTATTGGCGCAACGACTCGCGCGGGTTCGTTAACCTCGCCACTGCGTGACCGCTTTGGTATTGTGCAGCGCTTAGAGTTTTATTCAGTAGAAGACTTATCGTACATAGTAGGGCGATCGGCGCATTTTCTTGATTTAGAAATGTGCGACGAGGGTGCAGTTGAAATTGCTAAACGCTCACGCGGTACCCCCCGTATTGCCAATAGATTACTACGCCGAGTGCGTGACTACACCCAAGTAAAGTCAGACGGTACGGTAAACGCCGAAGTGGCAGAGCTGGCACTTAATATGATAGATGTAGATAAAAGCGGTTTTGATTATATGGATCGTAAGTACTTACTCGCCATTATAGAAAAATTTATGGGCGGCCCAGTTGGGCTCGACAATATAGCTGCAGCTATTGGCGAGGAAAAAGAGACTATTGAAGATGTAATAGAACCCTTTTTAATTCAACAGGGCTTTATTCAGCGTACACCCCGTGGACGAATAGTGTCAGACAACGCATATCATCACTTTGGTTTACTACCAAAGCAAGACTAATAAAAAGCTATACCCAATTTAAAAAGCCATTGCGATTAATTAATTGCAATGGCTTTTTAGTTTATGCTTAGCCGTGTTTTATGTTGCTTTGCGCTGCCGTTATATTCATTCTATAGGCACGTTATTGGCGCTATACTTGGTGAGCTTTAATGTGGTTGGTATGCGTACTTAAATTTAGCAATAATTCACGATGCGTTAAGTCAATCAAGGTTATTGTGCCTGCGTTATATTGCTGGTGTTAACTAATAGGTGGTTTGCTGTGGCGCACTAGCTTAGGCTTTATGCAATTGTTATAAACGCTAAAGTTGTGATGCTAACTTAATACCTAGGTATTAATGTTATGAAGATTATTTATGGGCAAAAAAAAGCCCGCAAATAATGCGGGCAAACAACAAGTTGAAGGAAGTAATCTTGGGAACTCTATTTTACTTACTTAGGTTTTATCCTAAAAAAGTAAAACAATGTAATACGATGAAATGTCATATTACGAAGAACTGGGTGCAATGAAAACTTTCATTTAATGCGTTAGTTCGGTATGAGGTAATAATACCGAAGAGTTGTTTTTTGTTCAAACTAGAAAATTTATAATTTCAGATAAAAAAAACTAATCTGAATGCTTTTTATGAATGTTCAATTATTGCACGTTAATTAATCGTTAACATTATAACTTTATGAAATTATTTGCTTATATTGTATTTTACAGTAAATTTCGGTATTAGTTTTACTATTACGTTAAAGTAAACCTTAGGTTGTTTTGCGTGCTTATGCTTATATTTTGAATAAACAGCTAATTTAACTGAGTGTTACCTTTATAATAGCGCATTAATAAACACTAATATTAATTACGCAATTATAATAAACGGGTTATTTTACGGTTTAATAAAAATAAAAGAATTTTTTAACGTTTTTTGTTGTCTATTCATAGCAAGATCGTTGTAAGCGGGAAATACACTATATACACTAGCTACAATTTTAGACGCTTACCCTTTGTAGTTCTGGTGTAAGGTCATATTATCCAAATAAATCAATTTGATGTGTTTTTAATTTTTTAGGAGTTTAACGTGGGATCAGGGCTTAATTTTTTAGATCTAATTCTAGAAGCAAGTTTGCTTGTGCAACTAGTGATGCTAGCGTTAGTAGCGATGTCGGTAATGTCGTGGGCTATTATTTTTCAGCGTAAAAAAGCAATCTCAGACGCTTTAAGTAATGCCAAAAAGTTCGAACAAAAGTTTTGGTCTGGAATTGATTTAAGTAAGCTGTATAGCGAAATTTCATCACGTAGTGGGCAATCAAAAGGTATAGAAGCATTATTTACCGCTGGCTTTAAAGAGTTTGCACGTCATAAAAAAAATACATTTCAAAGTGCTGGCATTGTTATGGAAGGCACACATCGCTCCATGCGCGTGGCGCTTTCGCGTGAGGTAGAAAAATTAGAATCAAGTTTGTCATTTTTAGCAACCGTGGGCTCAATTAGTCCATATATAGGCTTGTTTGGTACAGTATGGGGCATAATGAATGCCTTTATTGCACTGGGCGAAGTTAAGCAAGCTACGCTACAAATGGTAGCACCAGGTATTGCTGAAGCGTTGATTGCTACTGCAATGGGTTTATTTGCAGCTATTCCAGCTGTTATTGCTTATAACCGTTTTGCTAATAAAGTTGAAAAATTAGAAACGCATTACATTAACTTTATGGAAGAGTTTGCTAATATCCTACACCGTCAAGCAGCTACTCAAATAGAGGCCCAAGCGAATGTATCAGCGTAAAAAGCGCCGTCCGGTCGCAGAAATTAATGTAGTGCCTTACATTGATGTAATGTTGGTACTACTAATTATATTTATGGCTACAGCACCACTTATTACTCACGGTGTTAAAGTTGACTTACCAAAAATGGAAGAGTCAGACTTAGTTGATACTAAAGATACGCCACCTATTATTGCCTCTATAGATGCTGATGGCCGATACTATGTAAGCGTAGGCACCGACCCTGAAGAGCCAATGGAAGCGCTAGATGTAGCTGCCGTAATTAAGTTACAGCTGATGAAAAATCCAGATGTACCTGTAATGATAAAAGGCTCGGGCAAAGTGTCATATCAAGAAGTATTACTATTAATGGACTTTTTAAAAAGAGCAGGCGTGCCATCGGTAGGGTTAATGACAGAATCCTTTGAGGGGACGAAGTAGCCTTATGCAAACACCATTAATTAAATCAGTACTTTTACATGTGGCATTAGGTGGGTTTTTGTATGCCACCGCAAATATTCATCCGCCAGCGCCTAAGGTAATGGAAGTTACACTTAATTCGGCTATTCCCGATGTAGATAAAGCGGTGTCTGCGGTAACGGTTGATCAAAAACAGGTTGAGCAAAAAATTGCGCAACTTAGAAAAAAAGAAGACGATCAAAAGCGAGCTGAAGACAAACGTATTCGCGATTTAGAGCGCAGAGCTAGTAATGCGCGCAAAGAGCGAGAATCAGAAGCACGACAAATTAAAAAGTTAGAGCAACAGCGTAAAGCCAAAGAGAAAGAAACGGCAGAGGCGCAAGCACAAGCTAAAAAAGCACGTGCCATAGAGCAGCAAGAGCGTGCTAAAGCTAAGCAAGCCGAAAAGCAAAAGCAAGAGTCTGAAAACGCTGCAAAGGCTGCCGCTGATAAACGCAAAGCTGAGGAAGATGCGCTTAAAAAAGCACAAGCTGAACGCAAAAAACGCGAAGCAGAAGCCGAACGTAAGCGTGAGCAAGCAATGCAAGAGCAAATGTTACAAGAGCAACTTGCTAAAGAGCAGGCTGCCCGCAGTAAAATACGCCAACAACAAGTAGTGAGTGAAGTAGATAAGTACCGTGCATTAATAATGGCGCGTATACAGCAAAACTTACTTATTGACGAAAAAATGAAAAATCAGCAGTGCCGAGTTAACATTCGTTTAGGCTTTAATGGCTTAGTAACGCAAGTGACTTCATTAGGCGGCGATAGATTAGTGTGTGAAGCTGCATTAAGAGCGGTGCGTATGGCCGACACATTACCGGTATCAAAAGATAAAGACGTATTCGACCAACTTAAGAATATAAATTTAACAATCAAGCCAGAATTTTAAAGGAATGATATGTTCAACAAAGTAAAAGTAGCCTGTTTAATTTTATTATTGGGTTTTCAGGGCGTTGCAAATGCAGCTCTGGAAATTGTAATAACAGAGGGTATAGATGGCGCACGACCAATTGCTATTGTGCCATTTAAGTATCAAGGTATTGGCCCTATTCCACAAAAAATCAGCGAAGTTATTGCTGCAGATTTAATGCGCAGTGGTAAATTTAAGCCTGTAGATGTAGCACAAATGCCGCAACAGCCAAGTAAAGATAGCGATATTAACTATGCTTCTTGGGTAAACAAAGGAGTAGAGGCGATATTAGTTGGCGAAGTTGAGCAGCAATCTAATGGCCGCTACTTGG
This sequence comes from Pseudoalteromonas sp. SCQQ13, assembly GCF_015864415.1. Lineage (NCBI taxonomy): Bacteria > Pseudomonadati > Pseudomonadota > Gammaproteobacteria > Alteromonadales > Pseudoalteromonadaceae > Pseudoalteromonas > Pseudoalteromonas sp. SCQQ13. The sequence goes on from NZ_JADYXG010000025.1 coordinate 39,800, forward strand.
TGCGTTATGAACTGGTTGATGTTATTCGTGGGCAAATTACCGGTGGTCAAACGCAAATGATGACTAACGGTAAATTAATTAAAAACCAAGACCATATTTTAGAAGCACGTGAAAGTATTATTAGCGACACCGGCTTTCGTCGTTATTCACACCGTATAAGTGATGTGATTTACGAAAAGTTAACCGGTGAAAAAGGCGCATTTTTAACTAAAATAGCCTATGTTATAGTACGTGATAATGACGACAGACCTTATCAACTGGTAGTTTCTGATTACGATGGTTTTAATGAGCAAGTATTACTGCGCTCTAAAGAGCCGTTAATGTCGCCAGCATGGTCGCCCGATGGCACTAAGTTAGCCTATGTAACGTTTGAAAATCGTCAGAGCCAAATTTACATTCAAGACCTATACTCAGGTAAACGTGAATTGGTTACTAGTTACCCTGGTATTAACGGTGCACCGCAGTTTTCGCCCGATGGTAAAAAGTTACTATTAGTACTTTCAAAAGATAAAACCGGTGCAACCGAAGTTTATTTACTAGACTTAGTAACACGCAAAGAAACGCGTCTTACTCGTCATCGCAGTATAGATACAGAGCCATCGTGGCATCCTAATGGCCAAGATATTGTATTTACATCTGAAAGGGGTGGTAATGCCCAGATTTATAAGTTAAATTTAAAAACTGGCAGAACACAAAGATTAAGCTTTGACGGTGATATGAACCTAGCAGGTTCAATAACACCCGATGGCAAAGAATTAGTGATGGTTAACCGTACCAACGGGCAGTACCATCTTGCTAAAAAAGAGCTGGCTACAGGTGCGTTTCAAGTATTAACACGAACTCGCCTTGATGAATCACCGAGTATAGCGCCAAATGGCTCGATGATTATATATAGCACGCTTCATAATAATAAACAGGTACTTGCGCTGGTATCGATGGACGGTCGCTTTAAAGCACGGTTACCTGTGCTAGACGGACAAGTAAAGGCGCCAGCTTGGTCGCCATATTTACAGTAATAATTGCTGGTTTACTCAAAATAGGAATCTACTCAATGCAACTTAATAAAATACTTAAAGGCCTGCTAATTGCTGTGCCAGTAATGGCTTTAGCAGCTTGTAGCTCATCTTCAGATATAGATGAAGGCGCAGCTAACCAATCAAATCAAGGTATGGTTGAGCAATCAACAAATACTGACACAGTTGAAGTAGCGACAATTTCGCCAGAGCAACGTGCAGAAGAGCAACTTCGTCAAAAATACGAAGCACTTCGTCAAGAGCAAGTAATTTACTTTGATTTTGATAAAGCGACAGTTGAAGGCAAGTACGCTGATTTATTACGCGCACACGCTGAGTTTTTAGTTCAAAACTCATCTGTTAAAGTACTTATTGAAGGCCACGCAGATGAGCGCGGTACGCCAGAGTACAATATTGCGCTAGGTGAGCACCGTGGCCAAGCAGTTGAAAAATACCTACAAAGCTTAGGTGTTTCTGCAAGCCAAATGTCAGTGGTAAGCTACGGTGAAGAGAAACCTATGGTTAAATCTCGCACTGAATCAGCTTTCGCTAAAAACCGCCGTGCGGTACTAGTTTACTAAGATAAGAGATATTATGAAGCCGAAAATTATTTTGGCAGCCATGATATTGAGCGGGAGCACCCAGTTAATGGCTGCTCCCGCTCCTGTTTCAGAAGCTGCAAGTTCACAATCGAGTATTGAAAAGCGTTTAGCGTCGTTAGAGAATATGATGCAACAACGTAACTTTTTACAAGTTGAGTTACAGCAACAGCTTAATTTATTGCAAGATGAAGTAAGCCAAATTCGTGGTGTAACCGAAGAGCAAAGTTATAAGCTAGAAAAAGTGCTGCAGCGTCAGCGCGAGCTTTATCAAGAAATTGAAAACCGCGTAAGCCAAGCCTATAGTCAACCAGCTGCTACAGCGCCTGCAGTTGATCACACGCAAGCTAGCGATACTCAGACATACAGTGCCGATTTATCTGAAAACGAAGCATACGAGCGTGCTGTTGCGTTAATAATGAAAGATAAACGCTATGATCAGGCGATCCCAGAGTTTCAAACTTTTTTAACTACCTACCCAAATTCTGTGTATGCATCAAATGCACATTATTGGCTTGGGCAGCTGCTCACGATAAAAAATAGCCCAGCTAAAGCAACGGAGCATTTTAAAGTGGTGGTTAATGAATTTCCAAATTCAAATAAGCGCCCAGATGCCATGTTAAAGTTAGGCACTTTGCTACAAGAGCAAAATTTAGCAGCCGAAGCGCAAAAAATACTGAACGATTTAATTAATCAGTATCCAAGTACCACTGCTGCAAAATTGGCCACAAAGCGCTTATAAAATTAATACAAGAGACTTGATTAGGCTGCTTTTTGTCATAAGCGGTCTAAAATTGTTCAGCTAAGCATAAAAACTTAAAAAAAGAGACAATTTCGGTTGCACTCATTTTATAAATAAGTATTATAAGCGCCCGCAGCAAACGAATGGTTACCCCACTCGAAATGCGACAAAAATAGAGCGGGTCATTAGCTCAGTTGGTAGAGCAGTTGACTTTTAATCAATTGGTCGATGGTTCAAATCCATCATGACCCACCATTATATTTATAGTAATAATGGTCTATTATCGGCGGATTTACGTAAGCTTAATTAATTATTAAATTAAGCACCCAGAGCGGGGCATTAGCTCAGTTGGTAGAGCAGTTGACTTTTAATCAATTGGTCGATGGTTCAAATCCATCATGCCC
>NZ_JADYXG010000026.1:0-40044 GCF_015864415.1 Pseudoalteromonas sp. SCQQ13
AGGCGAGGGTCACTGGTTCAAGTCCAGTACGACCCACCATTTTTAAAATGGTGTATATTACAAAAATCTAAATGGGTGATTCGCTCAGTTAGAAAAAAGAGAGCATCGCCGCTATTTACAAGTAAAGGCAGTGTTCACTGGTTAAAGTCCAGTGTTAACTATCACCCTTGATAGTTAATAATGTAATTTGGGTGATTAGCTCAGTTGGGAGAGCATCGCCCTTACAAGGCGAGGGTCACTGGTTCAAGTCCAGTATCACCCACCAAATTACAGTTTAAATGTTTAAAGCATTTAATTAAGCGTTATACCTATTTTATATGTGGGTGATTAGCTCAGTTGGGAGAGCATCGCCCTTACAAGGCGAGGGTCACTGGTTCAAGTCCAGTATCACCCACCACATATAAACACTTCTTAATATCTCCATAAAATACTAAAATAATATAAAAGTCCTTTTGGGAAATTAGCTCAGTTGAAAGAAAAAGAGCATCGCCGCCCTTTATAACGAATGGCGAGGGTCGCAGGTATCAAACTAAGTATCACCCACCACATATAAACATTTTTTAATATCTCCATAAAATACTAAAATAATATAAAAGTCCTTTTGGGCAATTAGCTCAGTTGAAAGAAAAAGAGCATCGCCGCCCTTTAGAATGAATGGCAAGGGTCACTGGTTCAAGTCCAGTATCACCCACCACATATAAACACTTCTTAGTATCTCGTAATATCTCCATCAAATACTTAAATAATATATAAATCCTTTTGGGCAATTAGCTCAGTTGAAAGAAAAAGAGCATCGCCGCCCTTTATAACGAATGGCAAGGGTCGCAGGTATCAAGCTAAGTATTACCCACCACATATAAACACTTCTTAGTATCTCGTAATATCTCCATCAAATACTTAAATAATATATATGTCCTTTTGGGCAATTAGCTCAGTTGAAAGAAAAAGAGCATCGCCGCCCTTTATAACGAATGGCAAGGGTCGCAGGTATCAAGCTAAGTATTACCCACCTCATATAAGCCTGTGAATGCATATTAAGTACTTAATAAAGTTGAGTAATAACCTAAATTCCCTTGTAAGCAGCTAAACTGTTGATTATAGTCTGTGTTAAACGTAATCACTGTTAAGCCAAATGCCAACAAAGATCTATTCAACAGCCAAAATACTTATAGTGGAGGAGCAACCGCTCGCCCAAAGCTATATGAAACAATCGCTAGAAAAGCTTGGCTTTGGACAGTTACGATTTGCAGATCATGCTAACTCGGCAAAAGAGCAGTGTATAAACGAGCAATTTGATTTAATTGTATGCTCATTCAATCTAAATAAGCATCAAGATGGTTATCAGCTTTATGAGGAATTGCGAATAAAGCAGTTAATTAAAAGCTCCACTGGGTTTATTTTTATTTCTGCAGAAACAAGTGGCTCGCTTGTACATAGTGTTCTTGAATTACAACCCGATGATTTTTTGGTTAAACCATTTACAGCACAAGAGCTTAAAATACGTATAGAGCGTATTTTAAAACGTAAACGTGATTTACAAACAGTTTACAATTTTATTGATGACGGTAATGATTCCAAAGCACTTAAGTACATAAGTGCAGCATTAAATAAAAACAACAACTACAGCCCTATTTTACTGCGATTAAAAGGTGATGCCCTACTACGCCTTAATCGTAACCAAGAGGCCAAAGACTTTTTTAAGTCGGTACTCGATATCCAAAAATTTGCATGGGCTAAAGTAGGTTTAGTAGAAGCACTGATAGAAAATAATGAACATATTTTAGCCCAGCGCATGCTTAAAACCATGTTAGAGCGCAACGAAACTCGTTTAATCGCGCTTGATTTATTAGGTCGTTTAGAAATAAAACTTAATCAATTTGAGCTCGCACAAGAGTTTTTAAGTCAGGCTGCGGATATTGCTCCTCTTAATATTATGCGTCAAAAGTCTTTGAGTAATGTATCGTTAATTAATCACGATTATGAAAAGAGCTATTTAACCCAAAAAGATATTGCAAGCTATGCAAAATACTCAATTCACGATAGCCCAGATATTTATTTAAATGCGGCGCGTGCCGGTATCGACTTTGCGCTAACCACAGATCAAACGGATCAAATACAACGAATTTCTCGCCAAACTAATCAATATATTAATGATTTAAAAAAGCAGTTTCCTAATAATGTAAACCAGGCGCAAATCGATGTATTAAACGCACGCCTACACTACTTAAAAGATGAACATCAAAAAGCTAAGCGACTAATAGAGCAGCTTGATGAAGATGATACACAAATTCGCTCTGTAGACGGCGCACTCGATAAAGCAAAAGCATTTCACGAACTAGGCTTTCATCAAAAAGCTCAAAATTTATTTGCCCAAATAATTACGCATTGTCAGCGTCATCCAAGTGTAAGCGACACAACCTATTTACGTTATATTCAACAACAGCAAAGCGAGCGTCGTGATATTAAAATGGGGCCTAAAGAGTTAAACAACCATGCTGTGAATCAATTTAATAGAGGGCAATTAAATACGGCACTAGAAGCGTTTACTCAAGCATTTAGGGTGATGCCTCGTAATCAGAGTATCGCACTTAACTTATTACAGTGCTTGTTTGATTCGACCAAGCAACAAGGGGGAGATTCGTTTAATATGGGGCTTGCTAAAAAATGCTACGCCTTACTGAGCAAAGCTAAACTACCTGCAGATCAGGCGCAGCGTTTAAATAAAATTTTGCATAAAGCAAAAGATATGCAGCTAGATATTCAAGCCGACTAAACGCGTTAAAGCTTTTTCATTGACGCGGCATTAACGCAGTATCGCAGGCCAGTCGGTAATGGGCCATCAGGAAACACATGACCTAAGTGCGCATCGCACACATTACATACTGCTTCAATACGCTGCATCCCATGAGTGTTATCACTAATATAGGCAACAGCTTCTATTGTTGCGGGTTTTGTAAACGAAGGCCAACCCGTACCGCTATCAAACTTTTCATCTGCGTCAAACAATAAGTTATCGCAACATATACATACATACTTGCCTGGCTCTAACAATGTGCAGCTACCGGAGCTGTGCGGTCGCTCAGTGCCTTTTTTACGAGTAACGTAATAGGTATCTTCAGATAATAACTCTTGCCACTGAGCGTCGGTTTTAATAACCTTTTTCGGCGGCGTTGGATTGCCATTATTGGCAAAATTAATAACATCATTCCACTTCAACATAACAGCCTCTTTAAATGCTTGGTTAGCTATAATCGTATTTAGCTTTATTGGTTAATTATTACGTTATTACATTTGCTTAAGATCAACTTAATCAAATGTAATACTTCGTCTTTCTGAATTAGTCAGTATCTGCTGTAAAAAAGCATCTAGCTCTACTTTTGACGCAGGTAAACTAATACTAAATTGCGTTTGCTGGTAGCTGTGTACTAGCAGTTCATTATTGCGGGTTGAAAGGTGCTTAATATTTTTAATTGCTAACCACTGCGGGCCAGATTTTTTATCAAAAAATCCCGCTAAGCTAAACAATACTAAATGTTTTGCATCGCGCTTAATAAAATCATTAACTTGGTTTCGTGTTTTAAACAGTGGGGTTAATCGGTAACAACAAGAGCAAAAAACAAATACCCATAAGACAAATAAAAATATAAACCAAGGCTGCTCTGTAAGCTTTGTAGTTAGCATTAGCACACTAAGCGCCACACCTATAAACAGCACCACCACCGCTATTTTTTTATTTATAGCGTCCACTTTTAATCCTTATTAAGGCGTTTTTCTGCTGCGGCTTTTTCGGTAGGCTCAGGCCAATCATTAAAAAACACTGTTAAATAACGACTTTTAGCTAAGTACCACAGCACCCATAATACAACCACCATTTGAATCGCTAAAAATAACGAAAAATGATAATAGCTATGAGCCGCTTGAATACTTAACCAAGTTAAGTCTATTACCGCACACAAAATAAGAGGCCAGCGCATATAACGCCAAATTTTAGCTAAGCGTTCACTACTTTTATGAGACTCGCGGGGTCGACGCAAACAAAATAAAATAATTGGTACTATGGCTATAGCGCCAATGGCAATAGCAATAAAAAAATCGTTTTTAGATTTAAAAAATATCGACATCAAATCCAATTCTGGGCGTCGGCTTAACCCTGCCACTATCCAAATAAAGTAAGCTCGTAACAATACCAGCACACTTAAATGAAAGGCGATGGGTGTACGGTAACTGCCGTACTTATCCCAGTACTCTGGGCCATAGCGGCTCATAATTGATTTTTCCTATCGGCAATAGTGCCCAATATAAAAAATGCTGCTAACAAGGTAACACCTAACCACTTAGTGCCAAAAAACAATAACGCCTTAATCAGTAGCGGGCTAAGCCACACAACCACAAAACCAAATCCAAAGGCGGTGATCAATACAAAGCACAGCACTCTTACTATAAAATGACGACGTGCAACCAGCCCTTTGGTTAGCTTTATAATATCGCCTGCGTATAAAGACACTAAGCACACCATTATCAGCATAGATAAATTATATAAATAACTATGCAGCCACTGCCCTACGTTAATTAAAAGTGAATTTAATATATTTAATAAATCAGCCATTATGTTGCTCTAATAAATTAATTAAATCTTCTTCTGTCAGTACATCTATACCTAAGTCTTGTGCCTTAGTTAGTTTAGAGCCGGCCTTTTCGCCTGCTACTAACGCATCGGTTTTAGCCGACACACTACCCGACACTTTAGCACCTAACTGTTGCAAACGTGCTTTGGCGTCATTACGGTTTAATGTGTTTAAGGTACCGGTAAGCACATAAACAAGGCCAGCTAATGGCTGCTCTTGCGCTGAAGGTGGAGTAAGTTCAGGCCAATTAATACCTTGCTCTACCAGCGCATTTACAACATCTAAATTATGCTGTTCGGCAAAAAAGCTACGTACATGGGTTGCTACTATTTCGCCCACATCACTTACTTGAGTTAAACTATCAATGCTGGCATTTATTACGTTTTCAAGGGTTAAGAAATGATTAGCTAAATTTTGTGTGGTTGCCTCACCCGCTTCACGAATACCCAATGAGTATAAAAACTTAGCCAAAGTTGTTGCTTTAGCGTCTTGAAGCGCAGTAACCAAATTTTTAGCCGACTTTGGCCCCATACGCTCAAGCGATTCAAAATGTCCTTGCTTTAAAATAAACAAATCTGCAGGGGTTTTAATCAGCTCTCTGTCGACGAGTTGGTCAACAATTTTATCGCCAAGGCCGTCAATATCGAGTGCTTTGCGCGAAGCAAAGTGTTTAATCGCTTGTTTACGTTGCGCCGGGCACACTAAACCACCAGTACAACGCGCTACGGCTTCACCTTCTACTTTTTCTACATGGGAGTCACAAATAGGGCAAGTTACCGGAAACTCAATATTGCGGGCATCATCAGGGCGGCGCTCAAGTACTACTTGCGTTATTTGTGGAATTACGTCCCCTGCACGGCGAATAATTACCGTGTCACCCACTTTTACGCCTAAGCGCGCTATTTCATCGCCATTGTGCAAGGTAGCGTTTGATACAGTAACACCACCAACAAATACCGGCTCTAAGCGTGCAACGGGTGTAATTGCTCCCGTACGCCCCACCTGAAACTCTACATCGAGTAATTTGGTTATTTCTTCTTGGGCCGGAAACTTATAAGCAATAGCCCAACGCGGAGCGCGTGCTACAAAGCCTAAACGCTCTTGTAAGGCTTTTTGATTTATTTTTATTACCACGCCATCTATTTCATATTTAAGCTCGCCACGGCGCGTTAAAATATCAGTATAATAAGCCAGTGCAGCTTGTGGGCCTTCTACTAATTTTGTTTCAGGGCAAAGTGGTAACCCCCAATCAGTCAATTTTTCTAATTGCTGATAATGATCCTCTGCAATGCTACCGTCGGCTACAAGACCTGTGCTGTAGGCATAAAACATCAGTGGGCGTTTAGCCGTAATTTTAGAGTCAAGCTGGCGCAGGCTACCTGCGGCGGCGTTGCGTGGGTTTACAAATACTTTTTCACCACGTTTTTCAGCTTCAATGTTAAACTTTTCAAAGCCTGCATTATCCATAAACACTTCGCCGCGCACTTCTAGTTCAGCAGGATAATCGCTACCTCGTAATTTAAGTGGCACATTACGAATTGTTTTAACGTTTTGAGTTACATTTTCTCCCGTCAACCCATCACCTCGGGTCGCGGCTTGCACTAGTACGCCATCACGATAAATAATCGACACAGCTAAGCCATCTAGTTTTGGCTCACAACAAAAAGTAAGCTCTTCGGTACTCATTAAACGCTCTTTTATACGGCGATTAAAGGCAATAAACTCATCTTCGCTAAAGGCGTTATCAAGCGATAACATAGGCACTTGGTGCGCTACTTGCTCAAATTTACTTAGCGCAGCACCGCCCACTTTTTGGGTTGGTGAGTCGGCAGTTATTAATTCTGGGTGCTGAGTTTCTAGTGCGCTGAGTTGTTGTAATAAACGGTCGTATTCAGCATCAGGAATACTGGGGGTATCAAGTACATAATAATTGTAACTGTGCTGTTCAAGCGTACTACGAAGATGGTTTATTTGCTCACTAATGCTGCTTGCCATTTTGACCTCAAAAAACATAAAAAAAGCCACTTTGACGAGTCAACGCCCAGTGGCTTATAAAAATTTAACCTATTGCGTTAATTACGCAGAAAATGCACGTACCTGTTCAACATATTGACGAACGCGATCTACGGTCATTTCTTCACGCTGCGCATCTAAAATTTGCGCACCAAATTCGTCGCTAAGCTTTTTAGCTGCACTGTGCAGCATATTAAATGCTGCTAAGCCATCACCTTCACACGGTAAGGTCATAAATAAGCTAACGCCTGCGGTACTAAATTGTTCCATATTATCAATATCGAAGGTACCTGGGTTATACATATTTACTAGTCTAAATAATACCGGGCCTTGGCCTGCTGGATCTAAATGACGATTAAAAAAGCCTTCCTCTGAGTATTTAAACCCTAAGGTGTTTACCGCGGGCAATAATTTACTGCCTTGCATGCTCATTCCATCTGGCATTTGAATATGCACAATCACAAAGTCTGAAACCTCTGCAGGCTCTTCGCTTGGCTCAAGGTCATGCTCTGGCTCAATTACACTAAGGTCATCTTCAATTGGCACTTCTGGCACGCTAGTATCTATTTGCGGCTCGTTGGCATCAAAATTTAGTTCACCAAATTGTGGTTCTTCTTGCTCAAAGGCAACGCTCTGTGCGGGCTCTGCACTTGGCGAATGAGAGTGAGCTGTGTGTTGTGGTTCGACCCGCTCGTTAGCAGGTATTTCTGGGTTGTCTTTTTTTCGCACTGACCATAAACCGTGTACTAATAAGCCACCTATGACAAATACACTGATCACGATTAAAACCCATCTTAATTCTTCGGCCATCCCCTCACCTTTTTTATTTTATATGCCTAAACCTGTGTATTAGTTAAAACCTAATACGTTTAATTTAACTATGCGTGTGCAAGTTGCACAGCTTGTTCAATATCTACAGCCACTACGCGCGATACACCTGGCTCAGCCATGGTAACACCTGTTAATCTACCAGCCATTTCCATCGCAATTTTATTATGACTAATATAAATAAACTGCACCGATTGTGACATTTCTTCAACCAAACGGCAAAAACGTACCACGTTGGCATCATCTAGCGGTGCATCTACTTCATCCAGCATACAGAATGGAGCTGGATTGAGCCTGAATATAGAAAACACTAATGATAATGCGCTCAGCGCTTTTTCTCCACCACTTAACAAATGAATTGTTGAATTTTTTTTACCTGGTGGTCGTGCCATTATACTAACACCACTTTCGAGTAAATCGTCACTGGTTAATTCTAAATAAGCACTTCCACCACCAAAAACCTTTGGAAATAGCTTTGCAAAGTCTTGGTTAACTTGATCAAAGGTCGCTTTAAAGCGAGTTTTGGTTTCTATATCAATTTTACGAATAGCCCCTTCTAGGGTACTCAGCGCTTTTGTTAAGTCATCTAATTGATTATCAAGATATTCGCTGCGCGCTTTGGCTTGATCAAACTCATCAATAGCGGCTAAATTTACCGCACCTAAGCGCTCCAACTGATTAACAATATCTGCGAGTTTATTTTGTGCTGTGCTTATAATGAGTGTTTCTGGTAACTCATCAAGCACCTGCTTTAGGTTTTGCTTTAACTCTTCTAGCGGTTCAAGCGCCAACTGTGCTTTTATTAATAAACTTTGCTCTTCTATGCTTAATTTTTGATGCTGCTCTTGTAGCGCCACCAGCTCACCTTGTGAACTTTTAAGACTCGCTTGCTTCGTGCTTAAGCTCTCTTTTGCTTGGTTTAATTTATTTTGTAATGTGTTTAAGTTTTTCTCGCCTTGCGCATGCTGTTTAAGTAACTGGGCTATTTTTTCAAGTAGTTCTTGCTCGGGTATTAGCAGCTGGGTTAATTGATCGTGTAATTCTTTTGCACCCTGCTCTGCACTTAAATGCGCTTGCTCTGCATGGCTTAGTTTAGCTTGGCTTAATTGCCACTCGCTACGTGACTTTTGCTCTGCAAGCGTTGCTTGATGGGCTTGCGTTTTATATTGCTCAAGCCTAGCTAATACTTGGCTATAATTTGTATCACTGTGGGTGCGCTTGTTATTTGCAGTAGCAAGATCACCGCTTAAACTTAACTGTTGCTGCTTAAGTGTTTCAAACTGCACTGTTTGATCTTTAAGCACCCCTTTTATTTGTGCTAACTGCGTAACTAATTGCTGTTGTTGCGTTTGGTACTGTTGCAATTGCTGCTGGTACTGCGCTACTTGCTCTTTTAACATATCGTTGCGCGTACTCGCTACGGCAATATTTTGAGCCAGCTGATGTATGGTTTCTTTAAGTTCACTTTGCTGCGTACTAAGCTCACTTTGCAGTGCTTTTTGCTGCTCAAGCACTTGGGCTGCGAGTTGTAACTCACCCTCTACATTTTTTAGCTGCGCTGTTTTAAGCTGCAATTGCTTGTGCTTTACCAGTAATGAGTTTTCAGCATTTCGATCTGAGCTTATATGCCAGTTCCGACCATGCAAAGCGGCGGTTTCATCCATTACGGCAATATAAAAATTATCCTCTAATGCTTTAAGTTCGCCGCTTTTACTATAAGCAATACGGCTCAATACTTCAGGGTAAACCCCCTGAGTTATAAATGCCGCTAAGCTATTTTTTACATTTGCCTGATTGCTTTTTGTTGATGCGATATGCCACACACTATTATTTGCCGACTGCTCACTTACATTTAAATGCTCAAGCGATTTAAGTGCTTGTTCAATACAGTGCTCAAACCCGTCTTTAACCTTTAATTGGTTAAATAAGGTGTTGTGGTGCTCGCTCTCATTATCTAGCCCTAATGTACTGCTTAGTCCTGCGATACTGGCTTTTAGCTCGTTAGCTTGCTGGCTAAGTTGCTGATATTGCTGCTCGGCATTGTTTAACTGCGAACTTTGCTCTAAAAGCAGCATTTGGCCTTTACTGTGCGCCGTTTGCTTAGTTGCTAACTCTTGAGTAAGCACTTGCCTTTGTTGTTTTTGAGAAGCTAACTGCTGTTCAACATCGCTACTTTTTAGGTGTGTAATTTGCTTATTTAACTGCTCACTTTGTTCATTAACGTGTTTGCTTTGCTGCTGAGTTTGCTCAATATTATTTGCTTGCATCTGCAACTTATTATTAAGTTGCTGCAGTTGCTCGCTAAGCGATTGCCAATCCTCAGTGTGTTGCTGCTTTAGCTCTAAAGCACTCTCAAGCTCTTGGCTTAACTCACTTACTTGCTCGTTGCGCATTAAGTTGTTTTCTATTGCCTGCTGCAAAGCGTGTTCTAGTTGTTCGCACACTGTTTGCTGCTGCGTTTTAAGCTCTAAACTATGCGTTTGGCGCTGCTGTAGTTTAATCTGATTTTGTTTAAGCGTTTGAATTTGTTGCTTTATGCTTATTTGTTGTTGCTCAGATCGCGTAAGCTCAGTGTGTATTACATGTTGTTGCTGTTGCGCATCACTTACGCTTTCTTGCGAGGCTTGTACTTGGGTTTCTAAGCTTGCAAGTACGTCGTCGTGACCAGAATGAGCCGTTTTAAAAAACGTAACTTGCTCATTTAATTTATTTATTTGTTGGCTTTTTTCGAGTTGTTGTTGGTGTAGTTTTTGCCATTTTAAAACGGCAATTTGCCCTTTTAACGTTCGCTCTTGCGCTTTTAACTCGCGGTATTTTTTAGCATCAACCGACTGCACCGCTAACTTAGTAAGTTGACTTTGTAACTCTTTGCGTACATCGAGTAAGCGCTCTAAGTTTTCACGGGTGCTTTTTATTCGAGTTTGCGTTTCGCGGCGGCGCTCTTTGTATTTAGATACCCCGGCGGCTTCTTCTAAAAACACCCTAAGCTCTTGCGGTTTACTCTCTATTAAGCGCGAGATCATGCCTTGCTCAATAATTGCGTAACTACGTGGGCCAAGGCCTGTGCCCAAAAATATATCGGTAATATCGCGTTTGCGGCATTTACTGCCATTTAAAAAATACAACGACTGACCATCGCGGGTAACTAAACGCTTTATAGCAATTTGATTACGATCGGCAAAGGTATTAGGAAAGTCGCCTTTGTCGTTATCAAAAGTAAGCTCTACCGAGGCCTGCGAAATAGCTTTACGATTAGTTGAGCCATTAAAAATAACATCGGCCATGGCGTCGCCACGTAAATTTTTAGCCGAGCTTTCGCCAAGCACCCAGCGCACTGCATCAATAACATTAGACTTGCCGCAGCCATTAGGGCCTACAACACAGGTCATTTGATCAGGAAATGGAATTTTAGTTGGCTCTACAAACGATTTAAAGCCTGCCAATTTTATAGTGCTTAAGCGCATCTTTTTGTTATTACCGAATATTATTGGTTATAAACATTAACCTTGCTTTAGTTTTAAGCTTGGCGTTTAAAATTATCTAAAATAATACCGGTTGCCATAGCCACGTTCAGCGACTCAGCCTGACCAAAAGCCGGTATGGTTATTTTATCAGTTACTAATTTGGCACACGCTTCGCGTATACCGTGCGACTCACTGCCCATTAATAACACGCCTGAACCTGTAAATTGGGTGTTGTGCACATTTTCCCCGTCTAAAAAGGCACCATAAATTGGTAATTTTAATGTGGCTAAATGCGCAGGTAAATCGACTTGGCTTACCGACACTCTTACAAACGAGCCCATAGTGGCACTAATTGTTTTAGGGTTGTATGCATCGGCGCTATCTGTACTGGTTACAATATGTTTAATACCGTACCAATCAGCAACTCTAATAATAGTGCCTAAATTGCCCGGATCAGATACACCATCAAGTGCTAATATTAAGCCACTGGTTTGTAGTTGTGCTGCTTGTGGCATATTTACAATAGCAATGGCGGCATTGTTACTAACCAGCGTACTTGCTTTTGTTAGCAGCTCTTCCTCGGCGCAAATAAAATTAATACCCAGATACTGTGCTTGATAGGTATTTATAAATGCCTCGGTAGCAAATATATCAACCGCCTTTAATGGGCTGTTTAATAACTCAAGTACGTTTTTTTCACCTTGTACAAGGTATTGATTAAATTGCTTGCGGTACTTTTTTTGGCCAAGTTGGCGAATAAGTTTGAGTTGGTTTTTTGAAATCATAACAGCCCCATAAAATGATGCGCACAGTATAGCAGATCTCATACCTACTTCTGAACTCGAAAAATAGCTAAAGTAGTGAGTTTGGGGTCTTAATACTATTGGCGCTGCGCTCAAAGGTTAAGTTAATCCGCATAAACATTCCTTGTATTGCCTCAACCTGCTGCGACTCTCCTAATATACACACTAACTCTTGATATAACGCGTCGCATGCATGTTTAAACCGCTGATCAACTTGACCTTTACTTGCCAGCAAAAATGCATCGGCAAGAGCATGCTGCCACAGTGCAAAATATTTTAGATCTTTACCTGCTACGTTTTCGCACACAGAGCGTAATCGCACTGCTGCGTGGCCTAAATTTAATGCGGTTAATGCCAAGTCAGTAATAGCGCGAGACTGCGAACCTTGGTCGTAATGAGTGAGTCGTAATAATCGGTCGGCCATCCGCTGGTTATACCAAACAATAGGCGCACTGTGTTTATTAATATCGAGCAGGTCTTGATGGGTTGCTTTAAAAATTCTATGCACTAATAACTGGGCGCTTGGCCCTGTAATTAAATGAAAAACCCAAAATAAAATAGCTACCCCAGTAAAAATAGCCATTGCCGCACTCAGCGTATAATCAATTGAAAATGCTCGGCTCATATCGGTACTTGGGCTCACCAAAATAGAAAACGGTATACAAAAGCCTAATCCGTAAGGCAGGGTTTCTCTATCGGCAAGTAGTAATAAACCAATAAAGTAAGGGCCAGCTAATACCAATATGAGTATTTCTAATTGCCCACCACTGTAGGCTAATAAGTTAAGTGCATAAAAAATACTGACAAAACTAGCAACCACAACTCCAATCATTATCCGCTTTAACACCACACGCAAAACAATGAGTGGAAAACGCGCTAACATAATTGAAAATATCACCGGTAAAATCATAATCATTATTGCTGCCGGCGATCCTGTGCTTACCCAAATACACGCGCCAATAAAAAACACCATAACGGTGCGAAACCCAACAATTATTGCCGCTAACGGATCACGGTAAGTTACTGTGCTAGGTGCATTTAGCAGCCTTGTATCGCGCTCTTCAAGGGCGCGATAAGCACGCAGCAACACTGTTAACTCTGTGGTTATATCAACACTAACATTGAGCATATGCGATTCAAAGGGCAGCTCACTGCTGTTATTCGCACGATATTCGGTTAACTCTCGGCGCAAGTTTTTTACTTGTTCTATGCAATCATCAACACTGTTTGCTTGCGCTATATTTGCTAAAACCTGTTTGAGCTGAGTAAATAATTGAGTCAGTAGCGGGCTCATCAATTTTGTATGGCTACGTTGTAAACGGCCAAATATTTGAATTAACGCCAGTAAAGATAATACTTTTTGCGACAGTTGATTTGCTGCACGAGCGCGCCCAGGACCTTTAGGGCCTTCGTAACGCACCGCGCTAGAATCTTCGTTAACTGCGCCTAAGGTTGCCAAAATGCCATCTATTTGCTGGTGTCGTTCTTCGTGCGAGCCTTGTATGTTTAGCTCAGTAACTAGGTAATTAAGGGTTTGGTTTATTAATGACTTTGCCTGAATTTGCAGCCCATTCTTCACTTTTACTGGCCAAAATAAATGGCTCACAATGCCGGCGCAAATTGAGCCAATTATAATTTCGCTCATACGCGATTGGGCAATACTAAATACAGCTTGGCTACTTACGGTGGTAGGGCTTGCTATTACCAGTAACACTATAATTTCGGCGGTAACCGCCGCCATAGCAAACCCATAAATAAAATTTGTTTGCCTAACCAAAGCCGATAACGTTGAGTTAATACCCAACCACAACCCCAGTATGCCCAGTGCTAAGTAAGGGTAAGATATAAGCTGCGTTAATAGTAATATGCCAAACAAGCCGCCTATAACAGTGCCTACTATTTGGCACAGAGCTTTTTCGGCCACTAAGCCACTCTCTGGGCGTATTTGTAAAAACACCGCTGAAACTAAAGCCCAGTAAGGGCGATCTAAATTAAGAAACAAAGCAACTGTAAGCGCCATTGCCATAGCAATTACGCCTTTTAGTGCAAAAATAACAGCCTGCTTTTTAGGTAAAAATAGGTTACGCAGCACAGCCTCCATTAGCGCTCAACAAGTCGAATAGTTGCGGTCATTCCGGCACTAAGCTGAGTATCTGCAGGAAACGCGTCTAATTTAATATCCACCGGAATGCGCTGCGATAAGCGTACCCAGTTAAAGGTTTGCTGAACTTGTGGTAAACGCTGGCCATTACTTTGCGTATTAGTATTAGCAATTGCTTTACCTATACTCATTACCTGACCAGTTAAAGGTTTACCACCACTTAACAAAGCTACATTTGCGTGTTGCTTTAAATGAATAAGAGGGATTTTGGTTTCTTCAAAGTAGCCTGTTACATAAAAAGAGTCGGCTTGTACAATGGCAAATACCGACACGCCTTGAGCAACATAATTGCCTTGGCGTAAATCTAAGTTAATTATGTAACCCGACACAGGTGCAACAACTTGGGTTCTATCAAGGTTTAACTGCGCTACTGCTTGTTCTGTTTTAGCGAGTTCATAGTTTGCTTTTGCTATTTTTGTATTAATTCGCGTTGCTTCTAAACTTTCTTCACTAATTGCTTGTTGGCTGTTTAATGCTATTCGACGCTCGTATTTATGCTTAGCAAGCTCCCAGGTATATAATGCATTTTCGGTACTGGCTTTACTGCGCTCTAGCGCTGCCTGATAACGCTTAGCATCAACACTAAAAAGCAGATCCCCTTGCTTTACACTTTGCCCGTCAATCATGTTTAAATCAGTTACCCAACCAGACACATCTGGCGCTACCGTAACTATATTGGCTCTAATGCGGCCATCGCGGGTCCATGGTGTATGCATGTAATCATTCCATACCCAACGCCCTGCAAATACGGCCATAAAAATAACCAGTACTGTAACTAAAATACGTAAATATTTGGCCATTAAATTATTCTTCCACTTAATAAATATACGGTTAATGCTAAGTAACATACAAATAAAGACACCTCAAACCAGGCAACCCGCCAAATGCGATCGTGCCAATCTAAACGGTGCAAAATAAAACGACTCAGCGCTGTTAATAAAAATGCTATGGGAAAATAAACAACCAAAGGACTAAATTCTAGCCCTCCTAAAACAACAGCCTGAAGCATAAAAAAGGTATCCTATTTTAGTTTTTATAAGTGGATAATTAAGCTCAGTATAGACTGAGCCTGACGAGCTTATAATAGAATGATATGTAAATAACCTAAATTCAGGTTAAATAACACCAAATTACTGCATAACGGTATTAAATAAACACGACTAAAAAATTATACTACTTTTATGGGGCGCAAAAAAATAGGGCACGCTTTAAGGGTGCCCTATTTATTAGTATTTTCTTTAGTTTAATTTAGTTTAATACTTATTTTTATATGCCCATAAGTGCAAAAGCTCATGCGCAATGGTTGCTGCAGCAATGGCGGTTACTTCACTTTGATCATACGCTGGCGATACTTCTACTACATCCATACCTACCATATTAATGCCTTTTAAAGCACGTAATATTTTAAGTACTTTGTCTGATGTTAAACCACCACACACGGGAGTGCCTGTACCAGGTGCAAACGCAGGATCAAGGCAATCAATATCAAAGGTTAAATAAACCGGTAAATCACCTACTCGCGCAATTATTTGCGCAGCAATATCGTTTGCCGATAAATCGTTGGCTTGCATGGCATCAATCACTGCAAACCCATGCTTGCTTTGATCAAAGTCGGTGCGAATACCAATTTGAATACTGTGCTCTAAATCAATTAACCCTTCCATTGGTGCATGATAAAACATGGTACCGTGGTCGTAGCGTGAGCCATTACTGTAAGTATCTGTGTGCGCATCAAAGTGCACCAAAGCCATTTTGCCATGTTGTTTTTCATGCGCACGTAGCAATGGTAAAGTCACAAAATGATCGCCACCTAGCCCTAACAAGGTTTTACCTTGGCTTAATATTTTACTCGCGGCTTGTTCAAGCTGCGCCGTAAAATACTCAGCATCGCCTACCGGATAAGTAAAGTCTCCAGCATCGGCCACTTTTAAATGCTCAAATAATGGAAACGTCCATGGATACTTAGTGCCTTCCCACGCTAAATGCACCGATGCACGACGAATCGCGTCTGGGCCTAAACGTGCACCTGGGCGACCCGAGGTCGCCATATCAAATGGTAAACCAAGCACTACTACATCAGCGTCAATCGCGGTAATATTTTGCACCATAGGACAACGTAAAAAGGTCATCCCATTGGAATACAATGAGTGATCTGGATGATCAAACAAAGTCGACATACTTATAGCTCTTCTAAATAAGTGTAGCCATCAAGGCCATTTTGCAATTCGTCTAAAACGCTTTGCTGTTCGTGTTCTGCAATTTTGCTACTTACCAACTGCTGATACGACTGCTGAAAACTCTCAACGTCTAAATGCACGTAACGCATCATATCGGCTACTGTATCGCCTTGGTTTATTTCGGTAATGCTGGCTACGCCGTGCTCATCCATATTCACCATAGCGCTGTGCGTATCGCCAAATAAATTATGCATATCACCTAATATTTCTTGATAAGCACCCACCAAGAAAAACCCCATTAAATATGGTTTATCTGCACTAAACTCAGGTACTGGTAGTGTACTTTCAATGCCTTGACCATCAACATAATGATTAAGTGCACCGTCAGAATCACAAGTAATATCCAGTAATACTGCACGTTTTTTTGGCGCTTCGGTTAAGCCACTTAATGGCAACACCGGAAACACCTGATCAATTCCCCACGCATCTGGCAGTGATTGAAACAACGAGAAATTTACAAAAAACTTATCGGCTAAACGTGCATTAAGCTCGTCAATTATTGGCCGATGAAAACGGTTTTTGTTGTCCATGTGCTTATTAAGCTCATAACACACGCGTAAATTTGTTTGCTCAGCCCACGCACGCTGGGTTAAGTTTAGTAACCCCATTGCAAACTGATTATGTGCTTCGGCTAAATCGCCTTGGCTATCGTGATAAATCTCAATTAATGCACGGTCATCAGTTAATACATGCAATTGCTGCCACGACATCCACATATTTTTAAGTAACTGCGGGGCATCATCAGCCGGTGCTTCAATTTCTTCAGGTGTATAACTTTCAGTACCAATCACATTTGAAATAAGCACAGCATGGTGCGCGGTTAATGCCCGCCCCGACTCCGAAATAATAGTTGGAAACGGCTGTTCATACTGCTTACAAATGTCGCCTATGGTGTACACAATATTGTTAGCGTATTCAGCTAAGCTATAGTTCATTGAGTTATGTGACTGGCTACGAGTACCATCGTAGTCAACAGCTAAACCACCGCCCACATCAAGACACTCAATTTTTGCACCTAGTTTACGTAACTCGCAGTAAAAACGTGCTGCTTCGCTTACACCTAAACGTACATCACGAATATTCGCCATTTGCGAACCTAAGTGAAAATGCACCAACTGGACTAAATCAAGTTGATCCGATTCTTTCAAACGATTAACCACATGCAAAACTTGTGATGCCGATAAACCAAATTTTGATTTTTCGCCGCCACTTGCTTGCCATTTACCTTTACCTTGCGATGCCAAGCGCACGCGAATACCAATGCGTGGCTTTACATTTAATTCTTTAGCTTGGCTAAGAACCATGTCGAGTTCAGAGAGCTTTTCAAGCACTATGTATACTTTATGGCCTAGCTTTTCGCCTATTAGCGCTAAGCGTACATATTCTTTGTCTTTGTAACCGTTACATACAATCACCGCACTGGTTTTTTCAGCCAATGCAAGTACGGTTAATAACTCTGGTTTGCTACCTGCTTCTAAACCTAGTTGTTTTTTTTCTAGTTGTGCTTGGCTGGCAACAATTTCTTCAACCACTTCACGCTGTTGGTTTACTTTAATTGGGTAAACTAATAAATAATCTTTAGGGTAGCCGTAATCTGCAATCGCGGTATTAAATGCAGCACATAAGCTGTGCACACGATGATGTAATATTTGCGGAAAACGTACTAATGCAGGCAAACTTAAGCCTTTATCTTCTAGTTGCTTAGCAATGTCCGTCAGTGCAATAGTTTGCTCTGGCGCATCGGCTTTAGGGGCAACATATACATCACCTTGTTCATTAATACCAAAAAAACCTTGGCTCCAATGACGAACATTGTAGCTCGTACGAGCTTGTTCTAGTGATGTTGTTTCTTTCATTTATCTTTCTCTTTTATTTAGAAATGCCGAACTGGCTAATTGCGCGCATTAAAAGAAAAATAGCGGTTTAAGTCCAACAAGAATTTTTACTCGTAACGAGTAAATTTTAATGTTAAAAATTAGAAACAAAGTAACGCTAAAGATCATAGCGCCTCAGAGGCAGGTAACATAAAGGAAGAATCTAAATTGCGCTTAATATACGGCTTTTATTACAACTTTTGTTATTAAGGATTGCAGATATATAGCGTAAAATTAGTTGCTAAATTGCGGCTTGAAAAGCCAATATTAGCGATATTAAAATAAAAACAGGGTACAAGCTAAAGTCGGATAAACGCAGCGCCACCCGACAAATTATAGCTTATTTAATAACTCACCTAGTCCAATACTTTTATCTGATTGAGTGATGTTATATTTATATGCGTTTGAAAATAGTACTTTCCTGTTTTTTTACCCATAGCGTAAAAATCAATTATCATACGTTTAGCCTCGCCCGTAACTTCAACTGTTTTATTAATAAAATATAAATCGGGCGAAGTTCCATACTTTTTTATAAAAGCATTTACTGTTCTAGGGTGAATAGCGACACTCACATTTCTTCTATCTCTATAATCCAATTCTGTATTTAAATAGATACCACTGTTTTGAATGCCCGCCGCCTTTATTGATAACTTAAATACGCCTTTTATTCCTGCAGGAGCGACTTCTTCGGTGAGGGCAATTAAATTCATAGTGCTGGTTATATCCGAGTTAGATATAACTTTAGGTGTTGATGTACACCCACTAAGAATTAAAATAGAAATTAAAACAAAATACTTCATCTATACAACTTCCTTGTTAATCAAATTTGTGAGGCTAGCGTACTTTTACTTAAGCCTAATATTAACAATAAATGAGCTACTATAATACGCTATAAGCAACTTTATTAGTTTAAAAATATATTATGCGCCCTTAAATAAAACGTAGTATTTATTAGTCGCTTTTACCTAAACAAACACATGGCGCAAAAATAATGCCGCTAATTAGTCTTTTTTATCTATCGTTATTTCAAGCGTTTTGCTATTCCCAGCAAACCACTTCTGAACATACAAAGATCCAACAATAGGGGCAACGCCTTCATCTGGGACTTCTTTGTAACGAACACTGTTTTTTGTTTCTTTTTCGTATTCAAAAGTTACTACTTTTTTCGACATAAAATACTCCTTATACTCACATTTATACCTAGGATAATAATTTAATAGTTTTAACAAATAACTTAAAGTATTGCTACGTAATCATTTTTAAATAATCTAAAAATATTTTTCCGCTATAATTACGTATTACATTCAAGGCCGTCATACTCTTTAAAAGTGTTGGTTAATATTACCGCCCCCTTACAAGCCAAACGCGTAGAATATAAACCAATTTAAAACAATACCTTAACTAAATTAATACTTAAATGAGTACTGCTTTCAGTTTAAAAATAATGGTTATTTAACCCATAAATTTAATCTTTAATTAAAGCATCTAAGAGAGCTTGAAGTTATTATTTAAGCTGCTATATTGGAGCTATGAAAACATATATTTTTTTATTTAATTATATTATTTGTTTGGGGAGCTTCGCCCTAAAATTCCCCGCTTAAGCGGACGCTTCTCTGCGTCCATCTGTTTCACAGAATTTACTATTAATTTTTAATTTAACTTTTAATTTAGGCCATTCTCGGCAAGCTTTCTATCGCCTAGATTAAAGTGAGATTTAAATATTACTGTGTTTTTATTATCAATATTATTTATGCGCTATTGTTTAGCGTGTGGCAAATTTGGTTATTAAATACAGTAAAAGCATAAAGTTTCTTCGTTTAGTTTTAAGCAATATAAACGAAGATCAGTAATTATTTAATCTTATTAAAGGAGGTGAATAGCCGATTGATATTGTTTCTTTAATTTTTAGTTTACTAAAAGCAGAAGTAATTAATTTGTTATTTATTAATAGGTGATGATATGTCTAAAAATGATATGAAAAAACCACAGTTATCGTTAAAAGAAAAACGTAAGTTAAAACAAGAATCGAATACAACAGAAGTAGCAAAGCCAAGGAAAAAGAGAAAGGCTTAAGTTACTTTAAGTAACGCTAACTTTTAATGTTATTAGCTATGCCTTTAATTAGGCAAATAAAGTGAGCTGCGGTGGTTATTTACGATGAAGCCGAACGTGGATCAGCCGGCTTATCGGTAGAAGGAAACTAACCCCGCTCCACTTTTAATGCGAATAATTTATAAGTAACTAACGTTTATTTTCGACAAAGTCTGGAGGTAACTTACCTTGATTGTTGTTAGGTTTTTAGTTTGTGAAAAAAGCATTTTAAATTAATCTATTATTTATTGTTTAGGTGGTGAATATGTCTAAAAATGATAAGAAAAAACCCGCTTTATCGTTAAAAGAAAAACGTAAACTGAAAGAATCAAATACTGTTGAAGTTGCAAAACCAAGAAAGAGAAAATCTAAGTAATAACAAAAAAGGGCGCCAATAATATTGGCGCCCTTTTTTATGCCCTAATATTAGCTGTATTATTTATATAAACCTTGCTCAGTAGCCATTTTTTTCGCAATTTGTGGAGCCGTCCAAAGTGATGGTAACAACACAAAAGACACTGGTACGGCGGTTACTACAATAAACGATTGCAGTGCAGAAATACCACCAGAACCTATCGAAATTAATATTGCTGCCATAACTCCCATCATAATGCCCCAAAACACTCTAATGGGTGTTTGCGGATGATCGTTACCTGTCATTACCATAGATACCGAGTAGGTCATAGAGTCACCCGTGGTTGCTACAAATATTGTGGTTAAAATTAAAAACAACACCGATATAACAAAGCCCATAGGCAGCTGCTCAGTAATGGCCAACAGCGCAGCGGGTAAATTTAAGCCCGCAAAGGGTTCTGAAATAACACCCGGGTTTGCTAACTCAAAAAATATTCCTGAACCACCCACTATCGTAAACCAAAAACAAGTAATAACAGGAGCAATTATTGAGATAAGTGTGATCATTTCACGAATAGTACGGCCGCGCGAAATTCGTGCAACAAACATAGCCATTAAAGGTCCGTAACCTAAAAACCAGCCCCAAAAGAATACTGTCCACCAGTCTAACCAAGCGGTATCGGCACGAAAAGTGGCCATAGGAATAAAGTTATTAATATAAAGCCCAAACGAATGAATATAGCTATCAAAAATAAAGGCTGTAGGCCCCATCAGCAAAATAAACAGCATTAACGCCACGGCTAAAATCACATTAAAGCGACTGAGTAATTGAATTCCTTTAGTAACACCACTTACGGCAGATAGAGTATAAATTGCAATTAAACTAAATAAAATGGCCACTTGAGTGGTGTAAGTATCTGGAATACCAAATAGTTTTTCTAAACCAAAACTTACTTGCAAGCCTAAAAAGCCAATAGGGCCTACCGTGCCTGCTACTACAGCTATAACACAACACGAATCGACAATAGCACCAAATGCGCCTTTCATTACGCGATCGCCAAATACCGGATACAACAAAGTACGCGGCTTAAGCGGTAAACCTTTTTCGTAATGTAAATGCATATACACTATGCCAGTCAGGCTGCCTAAAATAGCCCAGGCTAAAAAACCCCAATGCATAAAGCTTTGCGCTAAAGCATTAAATGCAGCCTCTTTAGTGCCTGATTCACCACCAAAAATTGGCGGCGGCGAAATAAAATGTGCCATTGGCTCAGCAGCAGCCCAAAACACCCCGCCACCAGCAAGGAGTGTACACATAATAATGCTGATCCACTTAAAGGTAGTAATCTCTGGCTTTTTTAAGCCACCTAATACCACTTTCCCGGTACGTCCAAAGGCTAAAAACAACCCAATTATAAAGGTCGAAAGCAATAATATTTGCCAAAAGGCACCAAACGTTTTAGTAGAAAAAGCAAAGGCGGTATTGATCCAACCCGACATCAAATCAATATCATAAAGTGCTAGCACAGCAAATAGCACAAGGATGCCACCACTGATTAAAAATACCGGTATATCAACCCCTGCCAAATACTTTATTGTAGATGAATGCTCATCCTCATGTTGTTTTGTTACTCCAGTGGTACTCATTTATCGTCTCCTGATGGATTTTTAGTTACCGACATAGCGACATACCACAACACCCACCCTAAATACGAAATTACACAATGAAGCGACGCTAATCAAAAGGTTAAATTATCTTTCGATCTTGCTTTATTTCGAGTTTAGAAAATGCCATAACAAATATCTTAACTGCCAATTTGTGAATATTTTACCCTTTTCAGCAACCTAATCCAACGGTACTCTAATTATTAATAGTGAATTTACACAATAGCAAAGCCTTGCTTACAGCTATTTTTAATAATAAACAAATATAAAACAACAATTTTGAAGGGGCTAGGCAAACAGAAATGGCAATATAAATAAAGAGATGCAAAAGTACTGCGATAAAAAAGGGTACATAAGGCTAAGTTTATTAATAGTCAAATGCATAATCAATCTCGTAATAAATTTAATATGTATTGATAGTATTTTTGTAAAATAACTAAGAGAGTGTTTGGAATAAACTTATTGATGGTTTTTAAATTATTAGCAACGCGTATAACACACATAAAAAAAGCGCTTAATAAGCGCTCTATTACTTTAATAAATACCGATACTTACACTAATACTTGACGCGTGTTTGCTATAAAGTGATGTACTTCACGCTCAATTTTAGGGTCAACAGGTTCGTCTGGTCGACGATCATTCGGGCAAGGCATTCTTGGCGTAGTACCAAATAAGCGACAAATTAATGGACGCTCGTCATATACAGTGCAGCCATTGGGACCAAGATGTACACAATTGAACTCGTTTAACGCCGCTTCATGCTCAGCATCTGTTTTTACCGGTAAGCGCGACATTTCCTCTGAAGACGTTGTTACTGGCCCGCAGCAGTCGTGGCATCCTTTTACGCATTCAAACGCTGGAATATTAGCGCGTAATCGTAAAATTACTTCCTGATTTTTGTACATCACTATTTATACCCTTTATTTTTGCAACGCACTGACGCGGCAACTTTACTAATTTCTCCACAATGCATCAAAGCGATGCCTAAGCCTAGAGTGGCTAGATCAGCTATAGTACGCTTTGCACTGCCCAAAAATCAAGCTAAGTTAGCATTTAGTTACGCCATAGCGCTAATATACACAGCTTATAAACTAAATATTATTTATTAAGCAGGATGAATAAAGTAGTAAGCTGGCCGTTGTTATTATTTTACTTAAACACTTTGTTACCTAAAAATACTGTTTAAAATTACTCAGCTATTTATACTAGTGCAAATGAAAAATATTTTTTGAGGTAGTTGTGCAGATCATACAAGGTATGGAGTATTTTTTTTCGGGTTTTAAATTAATTACTCAAAAGGGATTAAAGCGTTTTGTGTTTATTCCGTTGTTAATTAATATTTTACTTTTTGGTAGCTCGTTGTTTTTTTTATTTGGCTGGTTAAGCGACAGTTTTAGCTACATAAATAATATGCTACCCGAGTGGTTAAGCTGGCTTGAGTGGTTAATGTGGCCCATTGCCCTGTTAATAGTGCTGTTTAGCTACAGTATGTTATTTACTGTAATCACAAACTTTATTGCCGCACCTTTTAATGGTTTACTCAGTGAAAAAGTTGAGTTGCATTTAACAGGTCAAAAAATTAATGATGATGGCTTGGCTGAATTATTAAAAGATGTGCCACGCATGCTTGGCCGAGAGTGGACAAAACTTTGCTATTACCTTCCCCGCGCCATTGGCTTTTTTATATTGTTATGGGTGTTGCCGGTTATAGGGCAAATACTGTGGGTGCTTTTTTCGTGTTGGATGTTTGCCGTGCAATACCAAGATTACGCGTTCGATAATCATAAAATCAGCTTTAAGCAAATGAAAACCGATTTACAAAGCAAGCAAGGTTTATCGTACGGGTTTGGTTTTGCAGTAATGTTGCTAACAGCCATTCCGTTGGTAAATTTAATTGTAATGCCTGTTGCTGTTTGTGGTGGCACCAAGTTATGGGTTGATAACTTTCGCAGCCAATACCGAACTCAATAATATGAAATAAAAAATGGGTCACTTGACCCATTTTTTATTTAACCTTAACTCTGGTTATTTACTAATTCATCATTAGCTATACAAGCTTTGTGGCACTTTGGTCACATTTAAATGCACGGTCACTTCCTCGCGATCATGATATAAATGCTTAGCTTGTAACTCATAGCTTATACCGTATTTTTCTAGTTCAGCTCTGATCATGCTTAAACACTCGTAAACACTATCAAAGCGTTTTTTCATTGGCAGCTTTAAGTTAAAAATAAGCTCTTTAGCATATGCATTTACTGCCCAGTCAATCATTAGGCTGGTTACTTTAGTTGGCTTTTCTACCATGTCGCATACTAACCAAGTAATGTTGCGTTTTTCTGGGCGATATTTAAAGCCATCGGCCCTAAAGTGCTTTACCTGCCCTGTTTGCATTAAATCATCGTTCATTGGGCCATTATCTATCGCGCTTACAAACATACCACGGCGCACTAACTGATAAGTCCAGCCACCTGGACACGCCCCTAAGTCAACACTGCGCATTCCGGCTGCAACGCGTGACTCGCGTTGTTGTTCTGGAATAAACACATTAAATGCTTCATCTAATTTTAAAGTAGAGCGGCTTGGCGCATCACTTGGCATACGTAAACGTAAAATACCCATAAAAAATGGCGAGTTATTAAAGCTATACGAGTAACCCACATAAGCTGTGTTGTTAGTTAAAAACAGTACATGCATTACTGGGCGGTTTGCTTTTGGCTCGCGCAGTACAATATTACGTTTTTCGAGGGCTTTTTTAAGGGGCGTTGATATTTTTTTACAAAAGGTTAAAAGCTCTTTGCCTTCGTTGGTATCGGGGGTTTCTACACGTAGCTCAGAGCACAAGGTAAAATCTTTAGCAGCCTCTACAACGGCCCCTACACGATCTTCTACTGGCATGTTTTCGATCAGCGTACCAGCAAACCATTGACGAGCAAACACCATGTTTTTAAAATCAACTTTTTTAATTATTTCGTCGCCATGCTGCGCGTTAAAACACTCATAAATAACATAACCGGTATTTGGCTTTGCTTTAACATAACCGGCAAAACCTTGCTCGGCAGCGTGGAACGTTATTTCAGCAGCGGCATCGTTTTCAAACCCACTACGACAGTAAATTACAACACTAGACATATTAACCCTTTAAAACTTAAATCGTGCAACTTGCACTAAAATAACAATCCAACCAATAATAAAGCATAAACCACCCAATGGGGTTATTGGGCCTAGCCACTTCATACCTGTTATGGCAAGTAAGTATAAACTGCCACTAAAAAGCAGTGTGCCCGCAATAAAAAAACCGCCAGCCCAATTGAGGTTAATACCCCACTTAATTAACACCGCCACAGCTATAAGCGCTAATCCATGCACCATTTGGTACTCAGCTGCGGTTTTAAACACACCTAATGAGTACTCCGACAGTCGGCTTTTTAAACCGTGGGCGGCAAAAGCCCCTAGCATTACCGACAGCATACAAAAAAAGCTCCCGGTCATTAAAAATAATTTAATCATTTATTACTCTCTCGAATACTTATTTAACAATGCATTTTATAAAGCGCACAGCACTTTGTACTGCAGTTGCTCGATTTTGCGCCTCACTAACGCCACTTTTTTTACGCGGTTTTAGTGAATGGTCACCATCGGGTAGCCAGCAATATTCTGGTTGCTTGGGCATTAACATAGTAGCTAGCTCCTCACGAGTACCAAACGTATCGCGCTCACCTTGTAATACCAAAAATGGGCAGCCTATATCAGCAAAATGATCGGTGCGTAGCTTTTCAGGCTTGCCTGGCGGATGAAACGGATAGCCAAACGCTAATACACCTAAAATAGCATGCTCGCTAGTACAGGCAAGCATTGACGCCATTCGTCCCCCCATAGATTTGCCACCAATAAATAACGGCAACCCTGGCTGTGCATGGCTAAGTATTTGCTCATAGTAGCTAAGCAATTTAGGCGCGCGATCGGGTGGGCGGCGTTTATTGGTTTGTTTCGCTATTTGCATATATTCAAAATCAAATAAACCAACATCAATCCCTTGCTCACTAATGAGTTGTGCCATATTTTGCATAAACTCATGGTCGCTACCGGCTCCTGCACCATGGGCAAAAATAAACTGTGCTATAGCTGGCTGCTGTGTACTTTTAAACCATTCAATCATATTAATACTCTTGTTCTTGCTCTACTAAGCTCAGCATCCATTCTTTAAATGACACTATTTTACCCATTTCAGTTTGCGACTCGCGCAGCACTAAATAATAAGCGTTTTTACTCTCTAAACTATGATTAAACGGGATCACTAATCGTCCGGCGTCAATATCGGGCTTAGCGAGTACACTATTGCCTATAGCCACACCTTGACCATGCACTGCGGCTTGTAACACCATAGATGAGTGACTAAAAATAGGCCCTTGGTTAACTTGTACATTACGTACACCGGCGGTTTTCATCCATGTTTTCCAATTTTTACGCGTGGTGTCGTGCAATAAAGTATGGTGCGCTAAATCACTGGGTTGATTAAGTGGCTTAATGCCATTTAATAATAGCGGGCTACATAGCGGCACTAAATACTCGGTATGTAACTTAAAAGTTTGCACCCCACTCCAATGCCCCCGGCCATAATAAATAGCAACGTCGACATCGTCGGTTAAAGAGTTTTCGTCTAGATCTTGCGCTTTTATTCGCACGTCTATTTCTGGGTGTAACTCATTAAATAAACTTAATCTGGGCACTAGCCACTGAATCGCAAAGCTTGGCGTTAAGCTTACCGTTAAAGAGCCTTTTGCACCTCGTGCTAGTAATTTTTCGGTGGCGTCTATTAGTTGGGTAAATATTTCTTTTATATCGAGAAAGTAACCCTGCCCTTCTTCGGTTAATAATAGCGAGCGGTTTCTGCGTATAAATAGCTTTAAGCCCAAATGTTCTTCTAATGTTTTTATTTGATGACTTACAGCGGCTTGCGTTACATATAGCTCTTCTGCAGCTTTGGTAAAACTTAAATGACGTGCTGCTGCTTCAAAGGCTTTAAGCGCGTTTAATGGAGGGACCCGTCTTGACATGATAACCACGCTTTGAATTAGTTTTTCTTATGCATGGAATTATATATTTAAGGTGTAAAAAAAGCGACCTTAGTCGCTTTTTAAATATTACCTAATATATAGGTTATAAATTATAAATCGCTGGCACTGGTATCAAGCGGTGCAAAGCTTTTAATTAAATCATCTACGGCTTTCATTTGTGTTAAGTAGCCTTCTAATTTACTCAATGCTAGTGCACATGGGCCATCGCATTTTGCTTCATTTGGATTGGGGTGTGCTTCTATAAATAAGCCCGCAATACCAAGTGCCATACCACTGCGAGCAAGCTCTGCTGCTTGGGCGCGACGACCATCAGCCGAATCTGCACGGCCACCTGGGCGTTGTAGTGCATGGGTAGCATCAAAAATAACAGGTGCCATTACTTTCATGTCGTCCATGCCGAGCATATCAACCACTAAGTTATTATATCCAAAGCTTGAACCACGCTCACACAGTGCCACGTTGTTATTACCTGCTTCGTTAAATTTAGTAATAATATGGCGCATTTCGTGTGGGGCTAAAAACTGTGGTTTTTTTACGTTTATAATTGCGCCGGTTTTTGCCATAGCAACAACCAAATCTGTTTGGCGGGCTAAAAATGCCGGTAACTGAATAACGTCAACTACTTCAGCAACAGGTGCTGCTTGATGTGGTTCGTGTACGTCGGTAATTAACGGAATATTAAATGTTTTTTTAATTTCTTCAAATATTTTTAAACCCTCGTCTAAACCCGGGCCGCGGTAAGAGTTGATTGATGAGCGATTAGCTTTATCAAACGACGCTTTAAATACATAAGGGATATTTAATTTAGTGGTTACTTCTACGTAATGCTCTGCAACACGCATGGCTAAATCACGAGACTCTAATACATTAATACCGCCAAACAATACAAACGGTTTGTTGTTTGCAAGTTCTATGTCATTAATTTTAATAATTTGGTTGTTCATTTTTATTCCTTATGGTGCAACTGCTTGCATCATTAATCCACAAATATAAGCCATATAAGTACCTACGCCATAGCCAAGTACCGCTAATAATACACCTACAGGAGCAAGCGACGGGTGAAATGCAGCGGCAACAACGGGTGCAGATGCCGCGCCGCCTACGTTGGCTTGTGAGCCTACCGCCATATAAAATAACGGTGCTTTAATTAGTTTAGCTACAATTAACATTAAGCTCGCATGGGTAAGCATCCATATAATGCCAATTACAAAATACATTGGTGTTTCAAAAATCGCCGTTATATTCATGTGTAAGCCGATTGATGCAACCAAAATATACAAAAATGTAGAAGCAACTTTCGACGCGCCAAACGATTCTATATGGCGTACTTTAGTAAACGATAAACTAATACCAATAGTGGTTGAGATCACGATTAACCAAAAAAACTTACTGTTTAAGCTGTACTCTTGTGCCCATGGGAAATTAGCACCAAAGTAAGGGCCTAAAAAGTCAGCACAAAAATGTGCCAAGCCGGTAATACCAAAGGCAATGGCAATAATCATCATATAATCGTTAAGCGTTGGCATGCGCGCATGCTCAGCATGATATTTTTCAACCCGGTTTTTAAGATCTTCAATGGCGCTGGTATCGGCACCTGTTCTTGCATCAATGGCTTTATGATTCGCTGCCATTAATAATAAAACGGCCATCCATAAGTTAGCAACAATGACATCTACCGTCACCATGGCCGAAAATATATCACCGCCAACTTCAAACATTTCTTTCATTGATGCTTGATTAGCACCGCCACCAATCCAGCTACCTGCTACTGTGGTCATACCGCGCCATACGGCATCGGGGCCATGTCCGCCAATTGCTTCTGGGTACACTGCGCTCATAATTAAAATAGCTAAAGGGCCACCAATAACAATACCAGTAGTACCGGTTAAAAACATAATGAGTGCTTTGGGGCCTAAGTTTATAATGGCTTTTAAATCAATACTTATAGTCAGCAGTATTAAACACGCTGGCAATAAGTAGCGTGACGCTACGTAATATACGTTTGATTTATTACCATCAACAATACCAAAGGTATTAAGTAATGAGGGCAAAAAGTAACATAACAGTAAAGCGGGTACATATTTATAAAATGCTTTAAAACCTGGGTGCTGGCTGTTAGAGGTTTTAAACACAAACCCTAAAATAATAGCCAGTAAACCAAGTACCACAGCATCGTTAGTAATTAATGCAGTTTGGGCTTCAACCATAGTTATTCCTATTTTTAATGGTGAGTTTTATTATTATTGTCTTCTAGTTCTTCTATTTGGTGTTGAATAATCTCTATTGCAGGATCGTCTGGGCATTCATCTACAAAAAACTGTAAATCGTCACGTGCCATTTTAGGGCAACCTAATTGATTGAGTAAATACCCTCTGTCGCGTCGCTCATAAGGGTCGTCACCAATTATATCCATCAGCATTTCGACGCAGTTTAACGCATGACCAAATTTATTTTCGCTAATAAACGACCACTTTTGCTGGGCTAAAAATAATTTATATACTTCGTCGTCAAAAATAAGCTCAAGTGGCTCTTGCTCTTGGGCATTATCTTCATCAACGTTTTCAGGAATGATATACCAGCTTTGTTGGCCGCTGCTTGGCTCAATGGTATAGCCTTCTTCATCACTCATAGCTACATGTATACCAATATCACCTTGGGTAATACTTACACAAGCGTCTAGTTTGGCATGTTGTAAAAAATGGCTGAGTAAAATAGCAAGTGTTGTTGGTGAACCACTGCGCATAGTTAATGTATAGCTTATGCAATTTAATTTGTACTCTGGCACTTTTAAGCTAGAAGCACTAAACAGCCATTCACTATAAAAGCGATCTAATAGCTTATCTAAACGCACATGCTCGTCAGATGTTTGCAGACACAAAGCATCTATTTCCTGTTCAAAGGAAGTTAAAATTTCATAGCTAGGCGTTAAGTCAATCTGAGGGTCCCATTTAGATTCGGCTTGAATACAACGATAAATCGCCGGTGGCAAAAAATCATCATAAGCTTCATCAAAATAAGAATCATCGTGTTCATCAAACCCGAGGGTGGTCATTCATACTACAACATTTTAGAAAACGAAGGCGTAGTTTACTACTTTTTAAGCTAGATACCAATGTAGAGGGGCTTGAATGTGAACTTATGTTTAGAAATAGTTGAGCTTTGTACACAATTATACAAAGCTCAATTGGGCTAATTATTACTTATAAAAGCAGTGCCGACTTAGCGGTTGCTAAATAACCGATAGCTAAAATAACCAAAGTGTTAAAAATGGTATATGCTACTTTTGGTGCTGTTTTTGTTTGTTTTGAGCTAACAATACCAACGGCAATATAAATAATCACTAGCACTATCTTTTCTAATAACCAATATTGCTCAAACGGATTAATTTTAGCGATCCCCATTAGCATTAATGCTGAAACAAGTAACAAAGTGTCTATGCCGTGGCTGCCAATAAACACCAGTTTATTTTTTGCCAACTTACCACTACCCATGCGTGAAAATGAGCGTACATAAAATAAAATTACACTCAACATCGCAATAGCCATGTGTGAATGTTTA
Organism: Pseudoalteromonas sp. SCQQ13; assembly: GCF_015864415.1. Lineage (NCBI taxonomy): Bacteria > Pseudomonadati > Pseudomonadota > Gammaproteobacteria > Alteromonadales > Pseudoalteromonadaceae > Pseudoalteromonas > Pseudoalteromonas sp. SCQQ13. The sequence continues at coordinate 30,749 of NZ_JADYXG010000026.1, forward strand.
ACTGCTAAATAATCCATAGTTTTAATACTTCTGTTTAGTTAAATGTTTTTATTTTTAAAAACGAATAAGCAGTGCAAATATTACACTGCTGTAATTTAGTTTAAGAGCACTGTGCAAGTGTAACGCGATCGTTATTGCCTAAGTCTTTCACTGTTTTAATATTTATAAACCCCATTTGTGCAAAAAATTGGCTAACCGCACCACTTTGCTCAAAACCATGTTCGATCAAAAGATAACCTTTAGCGTGAAGATAGTCACGTGATTGGGTAATTATTTGTTTTATATCAGCCAGTCCATCATCATCTGCAACAAGTGCTGAGAGCGGTTCAAAGCGCACATCACCTTGCTTGAGGTGTATATCGGTTGTTTCTATATACGGCGGATTAGATACAATTAAATGAAACTTTTCGCCATTAAGCGCGCTAAACCAATTACTTTGCTTTACTTGCACATTATTAATGGCTAATCGCTGCTGGTTACGTGTAGCAAGTGCAACAGCATCAGCTACTCTATCTACTGCGGTAATTTGCCAAGTGGGCATTTCGCTCCCCAGTGCTAACGCGATTGCGCCAGTCCCTGTGCCTAAATCGAGCACCTTTGCATTACTTGGCACCGCCATTTCAAGCGCTTGCTCTACTAAAGTTTCGGTATCTGGACGCGGTATTAAAGTGGTGGCATTAACCTCTAGCGATAAACTCCAAAATTCACGTTGCCCTGTAATATGTGCAACTGGCTCGCCATTTAAACGCCTTTGGCAAAATGTATCAAATTGCTGCTGTTGCTCTGTACTAAGCGTGCTTTCTGGCCAAGTAAAAAGATAACTGTGAGGTTTTTGCAATATATGCAGTAGTAAAACTTGCGCGTCTAATTTAGCGCTTTCGCTGCTAGGTGCTAATAAATTAGCGCCTGCAGCAATTGCTTGTTCGAGGGTTTGGGTCACTATTATTACTCGTCGCCCATGGCCGCTAGTAAGTCGGCCTGATGCTCTTGCATTAATGGCTCTACAATACAGCTTAAATCACCGGCTACCACTTCGTTTAAGCGATATAGGGTTAAGTTAATACGGTGATCGGTAATACGACCTTGTGGATAGTTATAAGTACGAATACGCTCAGAGCGATCGCCACTGCCTACTAAGTTACGACGCTCAGAGGCTTCTGCTGCATCGCGCTTTTCGTCTTCAGCTTGTTGCAAACGCGCTGCAAGTACCGACATAGCTTTAGCACGGTTTTTATGTTGCGAGCGCTGATCCTGACACTCTACAACCACACCGGTAGGTATATGGGTAATACGAATAGCAGAATCGGTTTTATTTACGTGCTGACCACCCGCGCCTGATGCACGAAACGTATCAACTTTAAGATCGGCCGAATTAATTTCAATTGCCTCAGCTTCTGGTACTTCAGCCATTACCGCAACCGTACACGCAGAGGTATGAACTCGACCTTGCGATTCGGTTTCTGGTACACGTTGTACACGATGCACGCCAGATTCAAATTTCAGCTGACCAAAAACGCCTTCACCACTAATATTAGCAATTATTTCTTTATAGCCGCCGTGCTCACCTTCGTTGGTGGTCACCACATCTACTTTCCATTTTTTAGTTTCGGCATAACGGCTGTACATTCTAAATAAGTCGCCGGCAAATATAGCCGCTTCGTCGCCACCAGTGCCCGCTCGCACTTCTAAATACACGTTATTATTGTCTTTAGGATCTTTTGGCAGCATTAATACTTGAATTTCATCTTCTATGGTCAGTATTTGTGCTTTAGCTTCTTTGTATTCTTCTTGCGCCATTTCACGTATATCTGGGTCTGAATCTTTCAGCATTTCTTCTGCGCTTATTACATCTTGTTGCGCTTGTTGGTAGCTTAAAAACGTTTTTACTACCTCTTCTAAATCTGAGTATTCTTTAGAAAGTGCACGAAAGCGGTTTTGATCACGAATGACCGATGGGTCGCTTAGTAGCGCTTGTACTTCTTCATAACGCTCAACTAAGATTTCTAACTTATGATAAACGGATTCTTTCATTAACTGCTATTCCTGATCAATACCTAACATTTTTTTCAATTGGTTTAACTGAGCCACTTCACCTTTTTTCGCTGCATCTTGAATAGCACGGGTAGGCGCGTGCATTAAGCGATTGGTTAACTTATTGGCCAGCTCTAAAATAACTTTTTCGGCATCTTTACCTGTATTGAGCTGACTCACTGCTCGCTCTACAAGTTCGGACTTTATTGTTTGTACATCGTTTCGATAGTGGCGAATTAAATCCACCGAATCGAGTGAGCGTATCCACATTAAAAACTCTTTAGTGCGCTCGGTAATAATAACTTCAGCCTGCTCAGCGGCTTCTTCTCGGGCACTCATATTCTCGCTAACAATGGTTTGTAAGTCATCAACAGAATATAAATAAGCATCGTCAAGTTCACCCACTTGGCTTTCAATATCGCGAGGAACCGCAATATCAATAAACAACATAGGCTTATAACGACGCTGTTTAAGTGCTTGCTCCACCACACCCTTACCAATAATAGGCAGTGTGCTGGCGGTAGAACTAATAACAATATCGGCTTTATGTAAACGCTCAGGTAGCTGAGCAAGTGCAATTACATCACCCGATACTTGATCCGCTAAACTACGTGCACGCTCAAGGGTTCTGTTCGCAACCGTAATGTTTTGCGGCTCATTTTGGTACAAATGTTTGGCTACTAGCTCAATTGTTTCACCGGCACCAATGAGAAGTACATTGGTTTTATCGAGCTTGCCATAAATATGTTTAGCTAAATTAACCGCCGCATAAGCAACCGACACTGCACTGGCACCAATGTTGGTTTCAGTACGTACTTGCTTAGCAACTGAAAACGTTTTTTGAAATAATCTATCAAACGTCACGCCCACAGCATTATGAGTTTTAGCACTGTTATACGCTTGCTTTATTTGCCCCAAAATTTGCGGCTCGCCCAGTACGAGTGAATCTAGGCCACAGGCTACGCGCATTAAGTGATTTATAGCATCACTACCTTCATGGCAGTAAATGTTTTTACTCAGTTCATGTTCATCCAAACCATGGAAACTAGATAACCACTGCAACAGTGTTTGGGAATTTTGCTGTGCAAGGCTACAATACACTTCAGTTCGATTACAGGTGGAAACAATCACTGCCTCATTAAAATGGGCGTGGCCACTTAATTGCTGTAGCGCCTCTGAAATTTGCTCAGGGGAAAAAGCCACTTTTTCACGTAATTCTACGGGAGCGGTTTTGTGATTAATACCAAGTGCGATTATGGTCATATTTGCCAAATATTGATGAGCCCTACTTTAAAGGCCGCAATTTTATCAAAAATCTCAGGAATATGGAAAGTAAGGAGCAACATTTGATTCGACAATATTTTATTTTAGCTATGTTTTTCTTGTTTTTAGCCGGCTGCGCTCAAAAAAGAAACTTAGAAACAACCACTTACGAAAACTGGAAAACACATCTTGCTGAGCAAAGTATTTGGCAAGTAGAAGGTAAACTTGCTTTTATTAGCCCCGATGAGCGCCAATCTGCAAACTTAAACTGGCAACAGAGCCAAAATAACAATAATTTAGTGCTCACCACTTTTATTGGTACACGTATATTGTCACTCAAACAAACTGCAAATACGGCAGAACTAAACTATGATGGCGAGCAGTATTTTGACACCAATGCAACGGCATTACTAAAACGTTTAACCGGTTTTGCTTTACCGGTAAATAACGCCGACAGTTGGTTAAAAGGCACCATTGATGACCAAACTTTAAAGGTTGATCAATTAGGCCGCGCTAAAAGCGTATTATGGTTTGATAGTACAGGTAAAAAATGGCAAATTGAGTACGCTAGCTTTGTGCAAAAAAGCGGCTACTGGCTTCCCAGCAGACTGACCTTAACCCATCAAAAAATTAAAATTAAAATTCAACTCTACGATTGGCAGTTTAATTAACCATGAATAATATCACTTCATTTTCACTTATTGCGCCGGCAAAGCTCAATCTTTTTTTACATATTAATGGCCGCCGAGATGACGGTTACCATGAACTAGAAACCCTGTTTACGTTTTTAAATTATGGCGACGAACTTAGTTTTGAGTTAAGCGATTTACCTGCAATTATTGTTACCGGCGACACAAATGGCATAGCCACAACCGACAACCTTATCTATAAAGCGGCTTTATTATTGCAAACACAGTGCAAAATAAAGCAAGGCGTGAAAATAAATTTAATTAAACGTTTGCCAATGGGCGGCGGTGTTGGCGGTGGATCATCAGACGCTGCCAGCACATTATTAGCCTTAAATAAGTTGTGGAAAACAGCCCTCAGTTTAGATGAATTAGCTCATTTAGGCTTACAACTAGGTGCCGATGTACCCGTATTCATACATGGTAAAAGCGCCATAGCGCATGGGATTGGTGAGCAATTAGAACAAGTAATGCTTGAGCAAAAGTGGTATTGTGTGGTCTTCCCTAATCAACATGTAAGTACTGCTAAAATATTTACTCATCCTGAACTAAAACGCGACACGCCAAAAATTTCAGGAGACTGGCAACAGCATATTTTAACTAACGATTGCGAATCTTTAGTGAAAAAGCTGTGTCCCGAGGTTGAAAAAACCCTGCAGTGGTTGCTAAAATACGCTCCATCAAAGATGACCGGAACAGGTTCATGTTGTTTTGTAGAATTTGCTACGCAAGTTCAAGCACAAGATGTACTTGCTAATCTCCCCCATACTTGGCAGGGGTTTATCGCATCAAGCGTTAATACTTCTCCCGCTCATACGGAGTTAGCCGCCATATTTGATTGAAGTAACGTACAAGTAGTCATAAGTTAACACGCAGTGGTTTAATTATTGCCTGTTAGTCCAAAAATTCAGTGCCTGAGGAACCCTACCGTGCCTGACATGAAGCTCTTCGCTGGTAACGCAACACCTGAGTTAGCTCAAAAAGTTGCAAAACGTTTATATATTGAATTAGGCGATGCTGTTGTTGGCCGTTTTAGCGACGGTGAGATCAGTGTTCAAATTAATGAAAATGTTCGTGGATCGGATGTTTTCATCTTACAATCAACCTGTGCCCCTACAAACGATAACCTTATGGAACTTATCGTTATGGTTGATGCTCTACGTCGTGCATCTGCCGGTCGTATTACTGCCGTTATTCCTTATTTTGGTTATGCTCGTCAAGATCGTCGTGTACGTTCTGCCCGTGTACCCATTACCGCTAAAGTCGTTGCCGATTTCTTATCTAGTGTAGGTGTTGACCGCGTTCTTACGGTTGATTTACACGCTGAGCAAATCCAAGGCTTCTTTGATGTACCTGTAGATAACGTATTTGGTAGCCCTGTTTTACTTGAAGATATGAAAGCACGTCATTTTGACGACGTTGTTGTTGTATCTCCAGATATTGGTGGCGTTGTACGTGCGCGTGCTATTGCAAAACTACTAAACGATACCGATTTAGCTATTATTGATAAACGTCGCCCACAGGCAAACGTTTCTCAAGTGATGCATATTATTGGTGATGTTGAAGGTCGTGATTGTATTATCGTTGATGATATGATTGATACCGGCGGTACATTATGTAAAGCAGCTGAAGCACTTAAAGAACACGGTGCTAAGCGCGTATTTGCATATGCTACTCACCCTATTCTTTCGGGTAAAGCGGCTGAAAACTTGCGCAATTCAGTGATTGACGAAGTTATTGTAACTGACTCTATTCCACTGTCTGCAGAGCTTAAAGCACTTAATATTGTTAAAGTACTTACACTTGCCGACATGCTTGCAGAAACTATTCGTCGTATTAGTAACGAAGAGTCTATCTCTGCAATGTTTGAGCATTAATTAAAGATCTACTTTAGCGAAGCTAAGTAACTTTAATTTTAAAAAGCGCCTTTTGGCGCTTTTTTCGTAACTGTTATATATTTTGCTGGGGGGCGATGTTATGATAGCGCGCCTTTTGGCTAGGGACCTTGGTCGCAAAGGCCCTATACTTTTAATTATTGGAAACTATTATGTCAAACAAAACTTATGTATATAACGCAGAACTTCGCGAGCAAACTGGTACTGGTGCGAGCCGCCGCCTACGTCGCGAAGACAAAGTGCCTGCTATCGTTTACGGCGCAAACAAAGAAGCTACTTCAATCACTTTAGATCATAAAGATGTGATTAAAGCTCAAGAAAGCGAAGGTTTTTACACGCAAATTCTTACACTTAATATTGGCGGCGAGTCTGTTGAAACTATCCTAAAAGATATTCAACGTCACCCTTTCAAGCCTAAAGTTACACACCTTGATTTCCAACGTATCGATGCAAACCAAAAGCTACATACTATTGTTCCAATCCACTTTGTTGGTGAAGACGTTGTAGAAAAACTTGGTACAACTGTTGTTCGTCAGTTAACTGAAATCGAAATTTCTTGTTTCCCTAAAGCAATCCCTGATTTCGTAACAGTAGATGTTTCAAAATTAGTTGCAGGCGATTCTCTACATATTTCTGATGTTGCATTACCAGCTGGCGTTTCATCAATAGATTTAGCAAAAGGTCCTGGTCACGATCAGTCTATCCTAATTGTTAAAGCTAACAAATCAGCTCCAACTGAAGATGAAGCTGAAGACGCAGCAGAATAATATTTAAGGCTTAACACCTTGAATTCTATTCAAATGCTTGTGGGCCTGGCTAATCCAGGCCCCGAATACGCAAACACACGCCACAATGCAGGTGCTTGGTTCATTGAGCAACTCGCTGCACGCTATAACTGCACTCTAAAACACGATCCTAAATATCACGGCCTTACAGGTAAAGTGATTATTCAAGATCAAGAATTCAAATTATTGATCCCCACTACTTATATGAACTTAAGTGGTAAAGCGGTCGGTAGTTTAGCTAATTTTTTCAAAATTCCTGTGGAAAGCATTTTAGTTGCCCACGATGAATTAGACTTAGAACCTGGCGTTGCCAAATTAAAGAAAGGCGGCGGACACGGCGGTCATAATGGCTTAAAAGACATTATTGCAAAAATGGCAAATCAAAAAGACTTTATGCGCTTGCGCATTGGTGTAGGTCATCCGGGGCATCGTGAAATGGTAACTGGTTGGGTGCTAGGAAAAGCGGCCAAAGCAGACCAAGAAAAAATGGATGCTGCCATTGATGAAGCGGTACGCTGCATGGAAATACTTGCAAAAGATGGTGTGTTAAAAGCACAAAACAGACTACATTCGTTTAAACCCTAGTAACTTGGGTACAAGTTCGCCGTTTAAACGAATCTAAACAAGGTATCTTACTATGGGTTTTAAATGTGGCATTGTTGGCTTGCCTAATGTGGGTAAATCGACACTTTTTAATGCATTAACAAAAGCGGGTATTGAAGCCGCTAACTTTCCTTTTTGTACCATTGAGCCTAATACAGGTGTGGTACCAGTGCCTGATCCTCGCCTAGACGCACTTGCTAAAATTGTAAACCCACAGCGCATTCTTACAACAAGTATGGAGTTTGTAGATATTGCCGGTTTAGTAAAAGGCGCATCTAAAGGTGAAGGTCTTGGTAACCAGTTTTTAGCTAATATTCGTGAAACTGACGCCATTGGCCACGTAGTTCGCTGTTTTAATGATGATAATATTATTCACGTAGCTGGCACTATTGACCCTGCTGATGATATTGACGTTATAAACACTGAATTAGTGCTTGCCGATATGGACAGCGCTGAAAAAGCATCGTTCCGTAATGCTAAAAAAGCTAAAGGTGGCGATAAAGACGCAAAAGAGCAAAATGCAGTACTTGAAAAAGTAAAAGTACACCTTGATGAAGGCTTAACATTACGTTCTTTAGAGTTAACTAAAGAAGAAAAAGCAGCTATCAGCTCTATTAACTTTTTAACTATCAAACCAACAATGTATATTGCTAACGTTGCTGAAGATGGTTTTGAAAACAACCCATACCTTGATGTTGTACGCGCTATTGCCGCAGCAGAAGATGCGATTGTTGTTCCTGTATGTGCTGCTATTGAATCTGAGCTTTCTGAGCTAGATGAAGAAGACAAGCTTGAGTTTATGGCTGATCTTGGTTTAGAAGAGCCAGGCCTTAACCTTGTTATTCGTGGTGGCTATGAATTACTGCAATTACAAACCTACTTTACAGCAGGCGTAAAAGAAGTACGCGCATGGACTATTCCTGTAGGTGCAACTGCGCCACAAGCAGCAGGTAAAATTCATACCGACTTTGAGCGTGGCTTTATTCGCGCACAAACGATTGCTTTTGACGACTTTATTGCCTTTAAGGGTGAGAGCGGCGCAAAAGAAGCAGGTAAAATGCGCCAAGAAGGTAAAGAGTACATTGTAAAAGACGGCGATGTAATGAACTTCTTGTTCAACGTATAAATATACATTACCCAAATTTAGTGTGGTGATGATTTTAAAGGCTCGTTTTTACGAGCCTTTTTTATTTCTTTAATACCTGCTGTGGTTTTTTAACGTCTGTATTTGTTTAGCAAAATTGAAGAACTGCGAATAAGTTTAAGTTTAGTGTTTTTAATGCAGCTAAAAAAACAGCATTTATGCTAAATTTTAGCCGCTTAGCTTACTTTTCCTGCAAACAAACCAAGTTAAGTGTTTTTTTGCAAAAAAGGTGTTGACGAATTTGGGCCATATCAGCATAATACGCCCCGCACTCAGCGATGAAGTGCTAACGAAAAAATATGGCTAAGTAGCTCAGCTGGTTAGAGCACATCACTCATAATGATGGGGTCACAGGTTCAAATCCCGTCTTAGCCACCATTATTTTTTTTGTTACTCAATGAAGAGTTTAAAATAACTACCTAGTGTTTAATTACACAAAGTAATGCGGGAGTGGCGGAATTGGTAGACGCGCTGGATTTAGGTTCCAGTATCTTAGGATGTGAGAGTTCAAGTCTCTCCTTCCGCACCATTCTTGATAAGAATTAAAACTATCAATTGTTTTTGTTGGGATATCGCCAAGCGGTAAGGCACCAGGTTTTGATCCTGGCATTCCCAGGTTCAAATCCTGGTATCCCAGCCAACAATGGCTAAGTAGCTCAGCTGGTTAGAGCACATCACTCATAATGATGGGGTCACAGGTTCAAATCCCGTCTTAGCCACCATTTCTTCTTTTAGAAATGGCTCTGCAAGAGTTAAATTGCAGCTCAATGAAGAGTTTAAAATAACTACCTAGTGTTTAATAACACAAAGTAATGCGGGAGTGGCGGAATTGGTAGACGCGCTGGATTTAGGTTCCAGTAACTTCGGTTGTGAGAGTTCAAGTCTCTCT
>NZ_JADYXG010000027.1:0-9851 GCF_015864415.1 Pseudoalteromonas sp. SCQQ13
TACGCTGATGATACATGCTTTTAATTTTTCAATGCCATCACAGTAGTGAATTGAATACAAAAAACAGGTAATTAAATTTTGCTGCTGCGCTACGGTAAACTCGCTCATATTTTGCAATGTAAATTGTGCTTCTGGGCAGCGAATAGCGGCTCTATCTAGCATAGGTTGATTAATGTCGAGGCCACTGCTTGTATAGCCAAAATTAATAAAATGCCGTACATGCGGGCCTGTGCCACACGCTAAATCTAGGTGTGTATTTGCGCCATTACCAAAAATTTGGTGTAACCGTTTAATAAAATGGCTTTGAGCTTGATAATCTATATCAGCGCACATTAAGTCATAGTAACCAGAGAGATCTGTGTATAAAGCATTTGCGGACATATTGGCCTAGTTATTAAAGGGTAAGTAATTTGGGTGGCGCATAGTAAACTAGTTATTAGTATTAGCGAAGTAAGCTTTAGGGTAGATGTAATTAAGGGTGTCGGATGGCGCTTCGCTTATCCGACCTACGTAATATAAATTAACGCCGAGCTGGTATTAGCTCAAAGCTAATCACTTAAAACCCGGCTTAATTATTAGTTAATCCCTAAATACTTATGCACTTGAATTGATAAGCGCCAGTTTTTAGCAATACAGGTTTTAATAGCCAGTTTAGTTGCTGACTCTTTTTGGCTAATAGGCTGTAAATAAACCAATTTAGGGTTAACACCCGTTTTAACAAACAGCTCTTCTAGCTCCTCTACATGCTTTTGCATGGCAACGGGGTGTTTAATTTCGTCGGCGCGCTGCATGGCGGTTGTAAGTACCTCAAAACCACCGCGCATATTAATTTTTGGCGATACAGTAACCCAAGTTTGCGCAGGGGCAAGTATTTCAAAGGTGCCGCTGGTTTCTATTTGCGTACTGAAGCCGTTTTCGTGCAATAAATTACACACTGGGTTTAAGTCGTACATGCAAGGCTCGCCACCTGTGATCACCACATGCTTTGCGGTATAACCACGTGATTGAAATAACGCTAATATGTTTGCTGCGCTGGCTTGTGCCCAATGATCTGAATCGGCCTTTTTTTCTACTGTTTCGTCAAGCGACACTTTGTACACATTATCAACATCCCATGTTTGTTTTGTATCGCACCAAGAGCACCCTACTGGGCAACCTTGCAAACGCAAAAATATAGACGGTGTACCAGTATAACTAGCTTCACCTTGGATGGTTTCAAACACTTCATTTATTTTGTACAAAAGAGAACTCACTTACGATCAAGCAGCAAAATTGCTACCATTAAGGACTAAATAGCGCAGCGCAAAAATTGTTATTTATGCCGTGGGCATGTAGTATATCGTGCCCTGATATAAACCTCTATTAAAACTAAAGAGCAAAACCAGATATGACGCAAAAAGTAGTAGTTATTTATTCCGGCGGTATGGATTCATTTACCGTATTAAATAAGGCCCTGCAACAAGGACATGATGTTTATGCCTTATCGTTTGACTATGGTCAGCGTCATGTAAAAGAACTTAAGGTGGCAGCCCAGGTGTGTAAGCAATTAAATGTGCCACACAAAATTGTTGATATTTCGGCTATTAATCAAATTATTGGCGGCTCATCTTTAACTGATGATATTGACGTGCCAGAAGGCCATTACGAAGAAGACAGCATGAAAAGCACAATAGTGCCAAACCGTAATATGATTTTACTGTCTTTAGCGGTAGGTTATGCAGTGTCGCTTAAAGCGAGCCAGGTTTATTATGGTGCCCACTCTGGGGATCATGCGATTTACCCTGATTGTCGTCCTGAATTTGTGCAAAAAATGGATGATGTGTGCCGCATTGCCAACTACGATGCCGTAGAAATTTTTAGCCCGTATTTAAACAATACAAAAATTGATATTTTAACCGATGGCATTGCAATGGGCTTAGATTACAGCCAAACATGGACCTGTTATAATGGCCGTGAAAAAGCCTGTGGTAAATGTGGAGCATGCCAAGAGCGCTTAGAAGCATTTGAGGTCAATAACTTAACCGACCCGCTAGAATACGAATAAACAATTTATTAAGGCTATCATCGATAGCCTTTTTTATGGGTGCTTGTTTATAGCCAGCGTTTTACTTTGTTTTTGTATTGGATGTAATCCTCACCAAAGAGCTGAGTAAGCGCCCGCTCTTCAGGAATAATTTGAAACAGTGTTAAGTAGGCAATAAAACCCGCCACACACAAAAGTGCCCATAACGAGCTTAACCAAATACCCCACCCTAGTAGTATAAATACAAAACCCACATACATAGGGTTGCGAGAAAACCTATAAACGCCACTGGTAACTAAATTTGTCGCTTGCTCTGGTTTACTTGGGTTTACTGTGGTGTTAGCCAAACGAAAACTAACCAATCCGGCAATACAAAATACGCAGCCTATAGTTACTAAACTCACCGTTAAATATAAAATAAAGGCACTAAAATCAATCACACTATAATGTGCAATTAAGGCCATTATTAATGCAAAAAAAAGCACAACAACAAGTGGAGGAATTTTATTATTTAACATAGCAGCTCACTTAATTAGTTAATAAAAGGGGCAAACTCTTTGCTTAATCATTACACAATATAGCCAATGTATAAACTACCAGCACACCGGCAATCAACATTTAGAAAAATAAAGTTACAATTAGGCGCTTTATCGTAAATGTATTACGGTTATACTTTAACCAAAGTAATTAACAGGAAGCGGTTATGTCGGGCACTACCATGATTGTATTAATTGTACTTATATCTGTTGGCTCTGGAGTTATATACGATATGTACAAAAAACATTTAGAATTTAAACACCGTATGCAAAATAATAATAGCGATGCTAATAAGCACCTTGCTGAAGTAAATGCGCAAGTTCAAGCATTAAAAGAGCGTGTGCAAACCCTTGAAACCATAGTTACCGATTCAAGCTTTGACGTAAAACAAGAAATAAATAAACTATAAATAATTTTCATATAAATGGGCGTTTTCTGGCTGCTCAATACCGTGGGCAGCTAAAAAACCACCAATAACCTGACCACAGCCCTGTGGTGCTCGGGTGCTGTCTATTTCAAAGTTTAATTGATTAGCGTGCTGCTTGCCCATAGAGCACAAGCCTAGCGCGTCTGGCGAACGTATAGCTACACTTAACTCCCCTATTTGCTCGGCCATTACCTGTTTGCTAAAGCGTGCAAAATTTTTATATTTAAAGTGCTCGCTTACATACTCGTTACTAATGGCTACAAGCGCTGTAATAAAGCCATGTAAAAAGCTATTTGCCGACGTATCGGTTGTTAAAAATGCCATGGTTTTATTATTAAACTCATTTAATTGGCAATCACTACAATTAAGCTCAAGCGTATATAAGTGCTGCTTACTGGTTATTACTTGATGGTTTTTAATCACTATGCTCATACCGGCAAATATCAGCCGTTTAGCTATCGATTGAGCGCTCGCTTGATCAGTGCTATTACTTACCAACTCAGGGTTTTGCGCCATTAATGACAAGTCGTGATGGTTATTAAATGGCGTACTTGTTGCCCCTTTATGCGTTAATTGCAGCAGCTCTCGCACTTCGTGCTCTCGTGCTATTTTAAGTGCTAAAAACGCAGTTTGAATAAGCTCTGAGGTTGGTAGGTTTTTTTCTACTAGCCAGCGCCTGCCAAATAATAATTTTTTTGCGCGAGTGTGATTTTTGTTAGCTGCGCTATTTTTCTCGCAGTTTGAATTATTTGAATAGTTGTCTGGGCTAAGCACTGCCACTTGTAAGTAAAGCTGTTCATTTTGCTGGGCAGCAACCACTCTAAAGTGCGCCGAAAAGTCGATATTTTCAAGCACTGTATTAACACTTTCAAGTGTGTGTTGGTAGCGTAAAAAATGCTGTGGAACAACCCAATTATTATTCTTTAATTGCACCAAAGGGGCAAACGAAATTGGCTGCTCGTAACTGTATTGCCATTTTTTATTATTGACGAGAGGTATACGGTGGCTGTTTTTATTTGGCATAAATTAGTTCGCACATGGCAATGTATTGTCTGTAGCTATTTACGTTATTAGCGGCAATATTAGATCACATTTATGTGCAATTCTAAGTGGCTAATATTTAATTAATTAAGCTCTGCGTTTGTGATGATCGGGTGCAGGAATGCCTGCCTTAAAAGTAAAATTACCTATTACCCCCATAAACACTACTTTAGGTAAATAGCGCCTTAGTAATAAAAATGGCGCATGTATTATAAACATTGCGCCACGGCTCATTTTTTACTGGTAACTAATAACTAAAAACTGGTTATTAATTAAGAGTCATAATTTAAATTAGGCTACTGTTTGCGATGTTTTATAAACAAGCGCTTTTAAGCTTCTGTCACGATCTACTTCAATAAAACGCTCTGTAGCAGCTAACCGTTCAACAAACTCAATAGCGCCCTCTGTGTGCTCTGTAATTAAGGCTTTAAAAGCCTCTTCACTAAGCTCTGGGCTGTTAGCGCAAAGTAATAACTGGGTTGTATCGCTTAATAGCTCAGGTAATCTGCGCAGTACTTTTTGATAGTCTTTCGTTAAAATAAAGCTGCCTTTTTGAAAGCTTGGCGGATCAACAATAATGAGATCAAACGGCGCTGCTTTTTTTAATTTACCAAACGACTTTAAAATATCATGCGGTAAAAAGCTCACCCCTTTATTAAAGCCATTGAGCTGATGATTTTGTTTACCCACCCTAAGCACGCCTTTGCTCATATCCATGTTCATTACATGATCGGCTCCGCCTTGCATTGCCGCCAGCGAAAACCCACAGGTATACGAAAATAAGTTAAGTACTTTTGCCTGTTTACTGTTTGCTTGCACAAACTCACGGCCGCTGCGCATATCAGGAAATATTCCAGTATTTTGGCGGCTGGTTAAATCAACTAAAAAGCCAATACCGTTTTCTTTTACCACATGTTGGCTAGGCAATTGCCCATAAACCAGAGTATTTTGGCTTTGTACACCCGCGCGCTGCTGATACACAAGCGCAGTAATAAGCTCAGGGTGATGTTGCTGCGCCCATTGCCACAGCACACTGGTTAGTTCGCTCAGCGTTGGCTCATCTATTTCATCATAAGACACTAAAAACAAACTAGGTGGGTAAAAGTCTAAGTTAATATGGCTTAGCGCTTCTACGCTATGGCCGCGGCCATGAAACACGCGGCACAGCTCATTTTTTAATAAAGGGGCATCGGCTAATGCGTCAATAAGTGGAGTAAAATTAGGGGTCATAGTTAATTTATCAACTGTTGTTGGAGTTCGTGTATTTCATCACGCACTGAGGCTGCTTTTTCAAATTCTAGATCACTGGCGTAAGCGTGCATTTTACTGTCGAGTTGCTTAATTTGCACTGTGATTTCTTTAGCACTAAGGACTTTTTTAGACTCTTTACGAATGAGTCTAAGGTTATCTTTTGGCCCTGCTTCTTCGCCTACGTCCATCGAATCTAGAATCTTTTTGGCTAACGAATGTGGTTCAATACCGTGTTCAATATTATAAGCATGCTGAATTTCGCGCCTACGTGCGGTTTCGTCCATCGCCTTAGCCATCGATTTTGTAATTCGGTCACCGTATAAAATTGCGCGCCCTTCTAAATGACGTGCGGCGCGGCCTACGGTTTGAATAATAGAGCGCGCTGAGCGTAAAAAGCCTTCTTTATCGGCATCAAGAATTGCCACCAGTGCTACTTCTGGCATATCGAGGCCTTCACGTAGTAAGTTAATGCCTACTAACACATCAAATACTCCAGCGCGTAAATCGCGAATAATTTCGACTCGCTCTACGGTGTCTATATCTGAGTGAAGGTAGCGCACTTTTACATTGTGCTCACTTAAGTAGTCGGTTAAATCCTCCGACATACGTTTGGTTAGCGTGGTAACCAGTACCCGCTCACCTTTCTCAACACTTTTATAAATTTCTGAAAGCAAGTCGTCAACCTGGTCCCCCACTGGGCGCACTTCAATAAGTGGATCAAGCAGTCCTGTTGGTCGAATTACTTGCTCTGCAATTGCGCCCACGCAGCGATCTAATTCAAAATCGCCTGGGGTTGCCGACACATAAATTGTTTGTGGCGAAATAGCTTCAAATTCTTCAAAGCGCAGTGGTCGGTTATCCATAGCCGATGGCATTCTAAAACCATATTCAACCAGGTTTTCTTTGCGGCTTCTGTCGCCTTTGTACATAGCGCCAATTTGCGACACTGTTACATGCGATTCATCAATAATCATTAATGCATCGTCGGGTAAATAGTCAAGTAAAGTTGGCGGCGGATCGCCCGGTGTACGCCCCGATAAGTAACGGCTGTAGTTTTCTATGCCCGAGCAATAACCAAGCTCGCGCATCATTTCAATGTCGTACTGCGTACGCTGTGTTACGCGCTGCTCTTCTACCAATTTATTGGCACTTAATAGCTGTGCTCGGCGATCTTTTAGCTCTTCTTGTATTTTTTCGATAGCACCAAGAATTTTTTCACGCGGGGTTACATAGTGTGTTTTAGGGTAAATAGTGGTGCGCACTATGTGTTTTTCAATTGCGCCTGTGAGGGGGTCAAAAATAC
Organism: Pseudoalteromonas sp. SCQQ13; assembly: GCF_015864415.1. NCBI lineage: Bacteria > Pseudomonadati > Pseudomonadota > Gammaproteobacteria > Alteromonadales > Pseudoalteromonadaceae > Pseudoalteromonas > Pseudoalteromonas sp. SCQQ13. Next base: position 6,583 of record NZ_JADYXG010000027.1, read on the forward strand.
TTAAGCGTTCTATTTCGTCATCAAACATTTCTACACGTATCGCAAATGTGCTTGATTCTGCAGGAAATATATCAACCACTTCGCCACGTACTCGGTACGTGCCGCGGCTAAAGTCTACATCATTACGGGTATATTGTATTTCGGCTAAGCGGCGTAGCATATCGCGCTGATCCACTTTTTCGCCCACTTTTAAAAGTAGCATCATTTTCATGTATGATTTTGGATCGCCCAAACCATAAATGGCCGACACTGAGGCTACAATTATAGTATCGCGGCGCTCAAGCAGTGCCTTTGTAGCACTTAAGCGCATTTGCTCAATGTGTTCGTTAATAGATGCGTCTTTTTCTATAAACGTATCACTAGAAACCACATAGGCTTCTGGCTGGTAATAATCGTAATAAGAAACAAAATATTCAACTGCGTTTTTAGGAAAAAACTCTTTCATTTCCCCGTAAAGTTGCGCGGCTAAGGTTTTGTTATGTGCCATTATTATCGTTGGACGGTTTAAGTCGTTAATAATGTTAGCCATGGTAAAGGTTTTACCTGTGCCGGTAGCACCTAGCAAGGTTTGATGAGCAAGCCCGGCCTCAAGTCCTTCGCATAACTGCGCAATCGCGGTGGGCTGATCTCCCGCAGGCTTAAAGTGTGACTTTAGTTGAAAATGATCGCTCAATGACTGCACTCCTGTAACGATTGGTTACTTAATGTTTCAAGCTCTTTCATAAACCATTTATAGGCCACCAAAGCGGTAAACAAGTTACCCACAGCAGCGCCAATAAATAACCCCAATAAGCCAGCAAGTTCGTTGCCTATATACGCAAAGGGTAAATAAAAAATAAATAAACGAATAATACTTAAAAACAATGCGTTCATCGGTTTATGTAAAGCATTAAACGATGAGTTTGATAATATGATCACCCCTTGCAAGCCGTAACTTAATGGAATGGTGTAAATAAATAGTTTTATAACATCAATAACGGCTTGTTCTTTACCAAATAACTGGCTTAACACGCCTGCACTAGCAATTAGTAATATATAAATAATAAACTGCCAAACCATTACAAATTTTAAGGTGCCGGTGTAGGCGTCTTTCACTCTGGATAATTTACTAGCACCAAAGTTTTGGCTTATAAATGGCGGTAATGTCATCGAAAGCGCCAATACTAACAAGCTGGCAATAGATTCTATTTTACTCCCTACCCCAAATGCAGCAACCGCTTCGGGTCCATGATGAGCCACTAATGCGGTCATTACTGCCATTGCAACTGGCGTAAGCATATTTGCCCCTGCCGCAGGCAAACCAATTTTTAATATTTTACTAATAGAGCCAATAACCGTTTGTTTACCTGCTTTTAAACTCAATAAACGTTTTTTTAGTAATATATATAAAATAATCACTACCGCTACTGACCAGGCAATAACACTGGAAATAGCAGCGCCTTCAATACCTAATGCCGGAATAGGTCCAAAGCCAAAAATAAGTATAGGATCGCAAATGGCATTTATTAGCCCTGCCCCGCCCATCACAAAGCTAGGCGTTTTGGTGTCGCCGCTGGCACGTAATACCGAGTTGCCAATCATAGGTGTTATTAAACACACGCTGCCTAAAAACCATACATTCATATACTGATGTATTAGCGGTAATACGTTTTCACCAGCCCCTAGTAAAGTAAATATGGGGTCAATAAACACATAACCAAAAAAAGATAATATAAGTACCAAAATCACAGCCACCAATAAAGAAATACTGGCATCAAAACGCGCTTCATTTACTTTGTGGCTGCCCAAGGCTTTTGCAATAACCGCAGAAGTGCCTATGCCCAAACCAATGGCTAAGCTTATTACCATAAAAGTAACCGGAAATGTAAAGCTCACAGCTGCTAATGGCTCTGTTCCTAATAAGCTAATAAAAAACGTATCAACAATGTTAAACATCATCAACGACACCAAGCCAAATATCATTGGAATGGTCATTTTTTTTAGTGTTGGCGAGATAGGATCATTGAGTAAATCAGGGCGAGTATGTTTTTCTGAAATTACGCGCATAGAATAAGTTGGCCTCTTTTTACTGAGCTAAACATTTTAAAGCATCTGGGCAATTCAAGCCATGCTTTATTGAGTATAGAGGGCTAAATACCTAACTAAGGAGTAAAGCTTTGTTTTCAAGCCTTAGCGTATAAATTCACCTTGAGAGCGCCAAAAAACAAATATAGATCATTTAAATTACTTTTATAACATTTAACGCTTCATAAATGGTGCATTATCACACAACATATTTTTTTACTTTATCGTCACGAAAAGTTTTACTTATCGTTAGAGTCGCTTTCAGCATCAATTCGTAACACACTGTTTTTTAATGATTTAAAAAAACATTCTTAAAGACTTGAAATCGTTGCAGCCCCCTAAAATACTGGGGGTACTGAAGTTCATAAAGTTTAATAAACAGAGTTATCCACAGAAACCGTGGATAACTCATTCAAAGCCGCATTTATAAAGGGGTTACAGCGGATCAAATAAAATGCCGTATTAAACTTATCCACGTTACCAATATGAAAACTTTCTTGGGCTTTAATGTAAAGCTTGCTGTTAGCTGCAATCACCACCTTATTGAGCAACCTAAAGGTGTAAATAAAATTATTTAAGCTATTGATTGTGTTGTTTTTGTACAAACCTTTGCGATTGGCTAATTATTAACTAATAAGTAATTAAATAAAGATATTTTTAGTTTTTGCCGTATTCGTTTTTTATGGAATTTAAGTATTAAATCGATTTTAAGCGTTAAATTTTAAAAACCACTCTGCCTGTGTAAGCTCTTTACGGTAATGTTTTTGTAATATTGAGCGCTATTTTTAGGTGTAATGGCTGTTTTTTATATTTTAAATTAAGTAAATACGCCCTTTAATTTAATAATTTTTAAAAACAAAAGTACTTTTTCATAAAAATGACGCGCTTTAATTTTGGCATTTGTGCTATAAAACGTGCAGATCGAACACAAAAACAACGAATAGAGTTCTTTTTTGTATTTATGATCTTTTATGTGTTGACACTTTGCGGCTGGATCATTAATATTTCGCCCCGTTGAAAGGCAAGACGCTTCCCCCTTAGCTCAGTTGGTTAGAGCGACGGACTGTTAATCCGCAGGTCCCCCGTTCGAGTCGGGGAGGGGGAGCCAAGTTTTTCAACCATAAACGATTCCCCCTTAGCTCAGTTGGTTAGAGCGACGGACTGTTAATCCGCAGGTCCCCCGTTCGAGTCGGGGAGGGGGAGCC
>NZ_JADYXG010000027.1:9891-33396 GCF_015864415.1 Pseudoalteromonas sp. SCQQ13
ATGTTTATGATAGTAGTTCCCCCTTAGCTCAGTTGGTTAGAGCGACGGACTGTTAATCCGCAGGTCCCCCGTTCGAGTCGGGGAGGGGGAGCCAAATCATAAAATAGCACTACTTTAGTTCCCCCTTAGCTCAGTTGGTTAGAGCGACGGACTGTTAATCCGCAGGTCCCCCGTTCGAGTCGGGGAGGGGGAGCCAATTGCTAATAATTCCATAGACATTCCTCTCAATATCTACTACCCTTTCTGATTAATAACTAAAGTATATTCACTCAATTTTCGTGTTACGATTAGTTTATAAATCAAGGATTTGATTCCTTCCCTTTCTGACAATTAAAAGATTGAAAAAATGGCAGGCTTTAAAAAACTCATATTAATACAAATACTCTCTTGGTTAGCATGTGTTGCCGTTGGTAGTTATTTTATAGCTATTAGCTTTAATTACACAGTTAACGAAGCTCAAAAAAATGCACAAGCTACAGTCCAAAATTATATAGATGGTTTAACTTTATCTGATATATCAACAAACAATTTTAAACGCGCTATTACTAATAACGATACTTTTGCAAACTTCATCCTCAGAGACAATCAAGGAGCTGAAGTATTTAAAGTAACGCATTCCCCTGCACTGCCTTTTATTGCCGAATTTGTACAAACAAATTTTAACTCGGTACGTCCCCAGTTTGTAAGCGGTAGTAATACTGATATAAAAGTAGAATTTACACTTAATGTGCAACGTTTTGCACACTTATTACAAAGCGCGTTTTTTATTATTGTGCTTGTTAGTACTTTTTTAGTCCTTATTCCTATGGCGTTAATGAAGACCCTTTCTCATAGAGTAAATAAAAGAATTAGTATGGACGTGGCTGATGTTATTGATGTTTATATAAATCAAAACCAGTTAGATCATGACCTAGAAGTCAGCCTTGATACAAGCAGGCTCAAAAGCCAAGGAAAGAGCTTAGTTCCTAGCTTTAATCGTTTATCGCACTTTTTGAAAAGTAAAAATGAAGATCTGCAAAACGCAGCACTCACAATAAAACACCAAGCCTATAAAGATGGTGTAACCGATTTAGGCAATCGGAATATGTTTGTTGAGTATTATGAAAAAAATATAGAAAACAGCGAAAAAAGCACTTTTGGTACACTCGCTTTAATTAGGTGTAGTGAACTGCAATCTATTAACCAAACCCGCGGTTATCAAAAAGGTGATGAATACATTAAAGGTGTGGCTGATATTATTAAGCACATTAGTGGCACCTACACTGGCAGCCAAGTATTTAGACTTAATAGTTCTGATTTTGTAGCTGTATTACCTAATATACCGCTAAAAGAAGCCGAACGGTTTGGTGAAAACTTACAATCTCGCTTTACTCAGTATCAACAAACCCAAGAGCTCAGCTCAGTAGCTAATACTGGTATTGTGGGTTACGAAAAAGCAAAACCACTTGGTGAGTTACTTTCGGTAGTAGATAACGCCATGAGTATGGCTCAATCAAAACATGCTAACGCTTGGCATGTACAGCGCGAAAGCGATTTAATTAATAATGTAAGTGCTGGATTTGGTAATCAAAATTGGCGCAAAGTTATAAATGAAGTAATTGAAGCAAAACGTGTGCATTTAGTAATGCAAAATATTATGCCTTTGGGCAAAAATATTAAAGCGTATGCTGAGATTCAGGTGCGATTTAAAACCGAAGATAATCAAATGCTACCTACAGCCTCATTTTTAGCCATGGCCGAAAAACTTGATATGGCTATAGAAATCGACAGGCTAATTATTGACTCATCACTTGAGAAAATAAAAAGCCGAAATCTTTCAGAAAAGTTTTTTGGTTTAAATGTTACGCCTTCAAGTGCGCACAACGACCAGTTTGTAATTTGGTTAGAACGCCGATTATTAAAAGATACCCATATTGCATCAAAACTTGTTTTTGAAGTAAGTGAATTTGGGCTACAACAAAACATTAAAGCGAGTAAACGCTTTATTGACATGATTCATCGCGTGGGTGCTCGCATAACAGTTGAGCGTTTTGGTGTTGGCTTAACATCGTTTAAGTTTTTCCGCGATTTAAAACCAGACTTTATTAAAATGGATGCCAGTTATACCCGCGGCCTAGAAGATGATAAAAACAATCAATATTTTATGCGCTTAATGGTCGATTTAGCACACAGGATTGGTGTAAGTGTTTTTGCTGAAGGGGTCGAAAGCCAAGAAGAAAAGCACATTATAGAAACCCTGTGCTTAGATGGTGTACAAGGTTACTACATAGAAAAACCTAAAGACATTTGATATAAGGGCGTAGTTAACCCAAGTTCAGGTTATTTAATTAATAAAAAGAGCACTTGTTGCTCTTTTTTGCTTTATTTTCAGTACTGTCACCCATACTAAAACCATAACGTTAAATAAACTCTACAAACAAATTACAGTAATTTTACATCTTCATTATGCGTTAATTATTTTACCTTATTTATTTGACTGATAACTACTCCACATGTTGTTTATCTCGGCAGAAAAAAGGATAATGCATTGGATTTTAATAGCGCGAGGCACACATGACAGAATATGTATTGTTATTGATTGGCACTGTTCTGGTTAATAACTTTGTATTAGTACAATTTTTAGGCTTGTGTCCGTTTATGGGCGTGTCGAGTAAACTAGACACGGCTATAGGTATGTCTTTGGCTACCACTTTTGTGCTTACCCTTGCCTCTGTAACCAGCTACTTAGTTAACCAATATATTTTAATACCGTTGGATATTACCTATTTACGCACCATGAGCTTTATTTTAGTGATTGCTGTAGTAGTACAATTTACCGAAATGGTAGTACGTAAAACAAGCCCTACTTTATATCGCTTGCTGGGTATTTTTTTACCCCTTATAACCACAAACTGTGCTGTGCTAGGCGTTGCATTACTTAACATTAAAGAAGATCACTCCTTTTTACAGTCGGCGGTTTATGGCTTTGGTGCCGCAGTTGGTTTTTCGTTAGTACTTGTATTGTTTGCTGCCCTGCGAGAGCGCCTTGCAGCGGCCGATGTTCCTACCCCCTTTAAAGGTGCCTCTATTGCCTTAATTACCGCAGGCTTAATGTCGATGGCATTTATGGGATTTACCGGATTAGTGAAGTTTTAATATGACCTTGTTTTATGCATTAATAGCACTAGGCTCACTGGCATTAGTTTTTGGCCTAATTTTAGGATTTGCCGCTATCCGCTTTCGGGTAGAAAGTAACCCTATTGTTGAGCAAATTGATACCATTTTACCGCAAACTCAATGCGGCCAATGTGGCTACCCTGGCTGTAGGCCATACGCCGAAGCGATTGCCAATGGCGACGAAATAAACAAATGCCCACCTGGCGGCGAAGCTACTATGAAAAAGCTCGCCGAATTAATGGGCGTTGATCCCAAGCCCTTAGCTGGCGGAGAGCAAGCTGAACCAATTAAAACTGTGGCATATATTCGCGAAGACGAATGCATTGGCTGTACCAAGTGTATACAAGCATGCCCAGTTGACGCCATTGTTGGTGCAACTCGACAAATGCATACTGTATTAATTGACGAATGTACTGGCTGCGATTTATGCGTAGAGCCCTGCCCTGTAGATTGCATTGATATGCTCCCTGTAGCCGAAACTAAACAAAACTGGAAATGGCAGTTAAATGCAATTCCCGTTACACAAATAGATTAGAGGTTTGAGTGGATAAGTTACTTGAACAAATAAAAAAAGGGGTCGTTTGGCCATTCCCTGGCGGCGTTCACCCACCACAACAAAAATCACTCTCTAATAGTGCCAGTATTACTCGCTTGCCATTACCCGACAAACTCGTAGTTGCACTTAAACAACACATAGGCGCTAACGGTAAACTTATTGTTGAGAAAGGTCAGCACGTTTTAAAAGGCCAAGCTTTAACCATACCTAAAGCTAACTGGTCGGTGCCTATGCATGCGCCAACCTCAGGCACAATAGCCGACATAAAGTTAATGCCTTCGGCGCACCCTTCGGCCCTACCTGAACTTAGTGTAATAATTGAGCCCGATGGTAAAGATTTATGGTGCGAGCTTAACCCAATTAAAAACCCAGCAACGCTAAGCCACGATGAACTTATTAATATTATTCATCAAGCGGGCATTAGTGGTATGGGAGGCGCTGGTTTTCCAACTTATGTTAAAGCCGATACTAAGCAACCTATCGAGTTTTTAATTATTAATGCGGTTGAGTGCGAACCTTATATAACAGCTGATGACATGCTAATGCGCGAGCATGCCAAGCAAATAGTGCAAGGTATTGAGCTAATGCAACAACTGCTCAATCCTACGTTATGCATTGTGGGTATAGAGGACAACAAGCCAGAAGCAATTGCTGCAATGATACAAGCAGCGGAGCATAATAGCTTAATATTGGTGCAAAAAGTGCCCACTATTTATCCCTCTGGTGGCGAAAAACAGCTTATTAAACTGCTTACTAATCGCGAAGTACCTAATAATGGCATTCCGGCAGATGTTGGTATACTGGTACATAACACCGGTACTTTATTTGCTATACAACAAGCTGTTTATGAAGGTAAACCCTTAATTGAGCGCGTAGTCACAGTAACGGGTAATACTATTCATAAACCCGGAAATGTATGGGCTTTATTAGGCAGCGAAATAAAGCACTTGCTCGATTGCCAAGGTTTTTCGCCTGTACCACAGCAACAAGTAATTATGGGCGGCCCAATGATGGGCTTTACCCTACCAACAATTCGTATTGGCGTGGTAAAAACCACTAACTGTATACTCGCGCCCGATCATAAAGAGCTTGCAGAGCCCGGCCCAGAAAAAGCCTGTATACGCTGTAGTGCCTGTGCGGATGCTTGCCCTGCTTCTTTATTACCTCAGCAATTACAATGGTTTGCTAAGTCAAAAGAATACGACAAACTACAAGAACACAATTTGTTTGACTGCATAGAATGCGGCGCGTGTGCCTACGTTTGCCCAAGTGAAATACCGCTAGTGCAGTACTACCGGGTAGCCAAGGTAGAAATAAAAGAGCAGCAGGCAGAAAAAATTAAAGCAGATCGTGCTAAAGAGCGTTTTGATGCGCGAAAAGAGCGCCTTGATCGCGAACAAGCTGAGCGGCAAAATCGCCATAAACGTAAGCCTGCAGTTAAAACACCAGACGAAAAACAAAAAGTAGCCGATGCTTTAGCAAGAGTTAAAAGTAAATCAGCTAATAGCGATGAAAAATCAGCCGTAGCCGCTGCTATTGCCCGTGCTAAAGCTAAAAAGCAACAAGGCGATGCACTTGAACCTGATAATAGCGAAGTAGCAAAAGAACGCGCATTGCGTAAAGAACAAGCTCGACAATATAAAGAGCAAAAAGCACAAAGTGATGAGCCAGCAAGCCCTGATGATAAAAAATCAGCTGTAGCCGCAGCCATAGCTCGCGCTAAAGCTAAAAAGGCCGCACAACTAGCAAACGCTGAAAGTACAACTGACGATGCGCTGCAAAACGAGGCCCCCGTTGATGACAAAAAAGCTGCTGTAGCCGCTGCCATAGCTCGCGCTAAAGCTAAAAAGGCCGCGCAATTAGCAGACGCTGAAAGTACAACTGCTGAAAGTACAACTGACGATGCACCGCAAAACGAGGCCCCCGTTGATGACAAAAAAGCTGCTGTAGCCGCAGCCATTGCTCGCGCTAAAGCTAAAAAGGCCGCGCAATTAGCAGACGCTGAAAGTACAACTGATGATGCGCTGCAAAACGAGGCCCCCGTTGATGACAAAAAAGCTGCTGTAGCCGCTGCCATTGCTCGCGCCAAAGCGAAAAAGGCCGCGAAAGCATTAGCCGATGCTGAAAGTACAACAGACGATGCACCGCAAAACGATGCACCCGTTGATGACAAAAAAGCTGCTGTAGCCGCAGCCATTGCTCGCGCCAAAGCGAAAAAGGCAGCGAAAGCATTAGCAGACGCTGACAATACAACAGACGATACACCACAAAACGATGCACCCGTTGATGACAAAAAAGCCGCTGTAGCCGCAGCCATTGCTCGCGCCAAAGCGAAAAAGGCCGCAAAAGCATTAGCCGATGCTGAAAGTACAACTGATGATGCGCAAGTAACGAGCGCTGTTGAGAATAACGACGCCGCATCTAGTACTAAAGCCGACGAGCCTAAAGCGAACGATGACAAGAAAAAAGCCGCAGTAGCTGCTGCTATTGCTCGAGCAAAAGCCAAAAAGTCTCAAAAAGAAGGAAATGATCAGTCGTGAAATTAACCATGGCCAGTTCGCCTCACAGCCATAGCCATAAATCGTTAACCCGATTAATGCTTTGCGTTATTGCTGCGTGTATTCCTGGGCTAATTGCTCAGATCATCTTTTTTGGTACAGGTGTGCTTATTCAGCTCATATTAGCGCTGATTGCTGTAAGTGTATTTGAAGCTGCAGTAATGCTACTTCGCAAACGCCCCGTTTGGCCCGCGTTAAGTGATGGCAGCGCGTGGCTTAGCGCAGTACTACTTGCATTGAGCATTCCGCCATTAGCCCCTTGGTGGATAGTTATTATTGGCTGTTTATTTGCCATCGTTATAGTTAAGCAGCTCTATGGTGGTTTAGGGTTTAATTTATTTAACCCTGCTATGGCCGCTTATGTATTATTATTAATTTCGTTTCCGGTACAAATGACCGCGTGGATGCCAATTACCGAGTTATTAAATACTCCGATTGGTTTTACCGAGCAGCTTAGGGTTGTTTTTACCGACTTTACTGCCACCGGTTTTAGTTTAGATCAAGTACGTGCAGGTATAGATGGCATTACTATGGCAACCCCACTGGACACTATTAAAACAGATATTGCCCATGGTTTAACCGTAACCGAAAGCATGCAAAAGCCGATATTTAATGAGTGGGCTGGACATGGATGGGTGTGGGTTAACTTAGGCTTTTTAGCCGGTGGTTTATACCTTTTAAAAGAAAAAATAATTAACTGGCATATCCCAGTAAGTTTTATTGCAAGCTTAGCACTGTGCAGTGGCATAGGTTATATAGCAGCGCCCGGTACAGAGCCTGGTATAATATTTCATCTATTAAGTGGTGCCACTATGATGGCTGCATTTTTTATTGCTACCGATCCGGTGTCGGCTGCCACCACCAATAAAGGGCGCTTAATTTATGGCGCAGCTATTGGCTTATTAGTGTATTTAATTCGCACCTTTGGTGGCTTCCCTGATGCTGTTGCTTTTAGTGTATTACTGCTCAATATTGCTGTTCCCTTAATTGACTACTACACACAGCCGCGTACTTATGGCCACGGAGCAGCAAAATGATACTATCCTCTATGGCTAAAAACGGCGCTATTTTAACTGCTTTTGCATTAGTGACTACAGGGCTGGTTGCCTCTATTAATATGCTTACCGCCGATAAAATAGCAGAGCAAGAGCTATTGCACCTTACTTCACAATTACAAGAAGTGCTCGACCCTAGTACTTACGACAACGAACTAACAACAGATTGCGTTATTATTTCAGATGAACGACTAGGCCCTTACGCTAATCAAATAGTTTACCGTGCCCGTAAAAATAATGAACCTGTAGCCCTTATTGTAAGGCACGTAACGCCAAGTGGTTACAGTGGTGATATTAACTTACTAACCGCGGTTTTAAGTGATGGTAGTATTGCCGGTGTGCGTACCACTAAGCACGAAGAAACTCCAGGCCTAGGCGATAAAGTAGAAGTTAAAAAATCACCGTGGATCACTAGCTTTAAAACGTTAACTGTACAAAGCAGTAGCGATGCACGTTGGGCGGTTAAAAAAGACGGTGGCCAGTTTGATCAATTTACCGGTGCAACTATTACACCTCGCGCTGTGGTTGGCTCGGTAAAAAATGCCGTATTATTTGCTCAAAGTGAATTTGATGCTATTTTTGCAGCACCTAATGCCCAATGTGTAGAGGTAACTAAATGAGTGAATTAAAAACACTATATAAAGACGGTATGTGGGTCAACAACCCTGCCCTAGTACAGCTATTAGGCCTTTGCCCACTGCTTGCTGTTACGTCTACCATTACTAACGCACTTGGCTTAGGGCTGGCTACACTACTTGTTTTAGTGGGTTCTAACATTAGTGTATCAATAGTGCGAAACTGGGTACCTAAAGATATTCGTATACCGGTATTTGTCATGATTATTGCCGGCTTTGTAACTATAGTGCAGCTATTAATGAACGCTTATACCTATGGGCTTTATCAGTCGTTAGGTATTTTTATTCCGTTAATTGTTACTAACTGCGCCATTATTGGTCGCGCTGAAGCATACGCGTCTAAAAACCCAGTTCACTTATCGGCGTTTGATGGGCTAATGATGGGTTTGGGCTTTATGATTGTGCTTGTTGTTTTAGGCGCAATGCGCGAGCTAATTGGGCAAGGCACTTTATTTGATGCCGCCGACTTGTTACTTGGCCCTTGGGCACAAAGCTTACGCATTGAAGTATTTAGCTTTGATAATCAATTTTTACTCGCAATTTTACCACCGGGTGCCTTTTTAGGTCTTGGGCTACTTATTGCCGCTAAAAATGTAATTGACGCACAAATAAAATCAAAGCAAATTGCACCGCCAGAGGCTGAAAAAGGCCCTCGTGCTCGTGTTACTAGCTTAACTTAATAGGAAAAGCGCACATTAATAAGGTGTGCGCTTAAGTAATATGAATAAAGAAAAACGCCACCAAATTCTTACTCGCTTACGCGACGATAACCCGCACCCAGAAACCGAGCTTGAATACTCAAGCCCGTTTGAGTTACTTGTCGCTGTAACGCTCTCAGCGCAAGCAACCGATGTAGGCGTTAATAAAGCCACTCGAAAGTTATTCCCTGTGGCTAACACACCACAAGCCATTTTAGATTTAGGGCACGATACACTGCGAGATTATATAAAAACCATCGGCTTATTTAATTCTAAAGCGGCAAACGTTTACAAAATGTGCCAAATTTTGGTGGATGAACACAACAGCATAGTTCCCGAAAACCGAGAAGCACTAGAAGCCTTACCTGGCGTTGGCCGAAAAACCGCAAACGTAGTACTCAACACCGCGTTTGGCTGGCCTGTAATCGCAGTAGACACGCATATATTTCGTGTTTCTAACCGTACTAAACTCGCCATGGGTAAAGATGTTGTAGCCGTTGAGCAAAAGCTTGAAAAAGTAGTGCCTAAAGAATTTAAGGTCGATGTACACCACTGGCTAATACTGCACGGGCGTTATACCTGTGTGGCGCGCAAACCTAAGTGTGGCAGTTGTATCATCGAAGATTTATGTGAGTTTAAAGAAAAGACCGAAGAATAAAAAGCAGCTAAATAACTGCTTGATTTATTTACAGAGAGGAGCACTTTTGTCTAATTTTTTGGATTGCTTAGATGAATAAGTTTTACTTGATCTGTCAAATCCAACTAATAGGGCTCGATCAAATCTGACAGTCCCATATGTACCATTAACGGGCCTTCAAGGCGTGAATCTGAAACTTTGTTGGGTGGCGCCTTCGGCTTAACCAACCTACCTTTTGACGTTGATTGAGGTTGGTTTGAGCGCAGCGAAACCCAACGAAAAAAGGCAGTGCCAGTTAACATTAGCGTTATGTATTATCGATTACCTAAAAAAGTACCGGATGTAGGTCGGATAAGCGAAGCGCCATCCGACACAGTAAAATATCTTGCCAATTATTATTATCAGCATTTTATATTGTCGGATGGCTGGAAAGTGCCATGAATGGACATTGAAGATTCTTAATGTGTGAAGTCAAGATTTGACCCCATTCGCTTGGACCGACCCCATTCGCTTGGACCCCATTCGCTTGAAGCAATAGCAACAATCTACCCCGACGCCGAAGTGCAGGAGTGCGTCATTCATCAAATTCGTAATTCGATGAAGTACGTTGCTTCAAAGCACCAAAAAGAGTTTATGACTGACTTGAAACCCGTTTACAAGGCTGCCACTAAGGATGCAGCAGAAGCCGCTCTTGACGAATTAGATGACAAATGGGGCAAGTTATACCCTATTGTTATCGCGTCTTGGCGTCGTAAATGGGGCAATCTGTCGGTTTATTTCAAGTATCCAGATTATGTGCGTAAAGCTATTTATACCACGAATGCGATTGAAGCTGTACATCGACAGTTTAGGCGACTCACCAAGACTAAGGGAGGATTCCCTAATGAAAACAGCTTGATGAAACTATTGTATGCAGGCATATTAAATGCTTCAAAGAAATGGACAATGCCAATCCATAACTGGAATCTGACATTGTCGCAATTGGCCATCCACTTCGAAGGTAGGTTAGATGGTGTGCTAGATATTTAGCAATTTAGGCTGACACAGAATTCTGAACGCCCTCATTTTGGAGGCACGTAAGTATTGTTGCTATAAGAGGCAACAAGACGAACTCGCAACTTACCTCTTGCTAACATATCTCACTCTTTGTTAACTGTAAATTTCATAATTAAATCCACATTTTCCAGTAAGAGTTTGAAACAACAGATCCACTTTATTGAAATTTGAGTACCGATCTTGATTTCCTCTATGCTCTCTGTCGCCAGCTAATGTAACTAAAATACTTTCTTTAGCTCTGGAAAGAGCTACAAACATCAAACATTTACTTTCAAAGTTGTTATCAGTGTGATTCCAAAATGCTTCATCTTCCATCCCCATAAATATAACACATTGATATTCAAGTCCTTTACACTTATGAACATTCATTAATTGAACTGAATTTTCTGCATTAAACATTAATGATGCTTCTTCTAAGGTGGAAGTAACATTAATAGTGTCTCTTAAATGCAACTCAAGATGCTTCCATATTAACTCAAAATACTCTAATGATTTGTACTGCGTCCATCTTGCTTTTATTTTGCTTATTCCAATAAACTCAAATGTTGCTTTAATTAGGTTCAGTAAAGAATTAGCTGGATCTGTACCAATAAATGATTTTTGATTGATGTGAACATGATGACTTAGCTTATTAATGAACTCAACCTCTTCATCATTACTTATATTATTCAGCGATAAACAAAACTCACAAAATTCACTCCAATTTTGAGCATCTTTCAACGTGTATATTTTAAGTATAAAAGTGAACAGTCTACCTAGTGGTTCTTTCAAAGTGTCTTGTAAATCTGTCATATCTAGATTTCTAATGCTTTTATTAGAGAGTCCAGATCTCAATACAGCCGTATACTTGGAAGAATGCTGCTTTGTTAAAACACATATTTCCTCTTCTTTAACTCCCGACTCAACTAGCGATGCAATATATTCCACAAGAAAAGAGGACTCTTTGAATTCATCAGGGAAATATTTAATTTTGCAGTTAGATAAAGGCTTAGTTAAAGGCTGAAGAACATTATTTTCATCTTCTACATACTCTAAAAACTTGTTAAGTACGCCTTGAATTTCTTCAGTTGCCCTATAATTTTTTGTTAGCAACATTCTCTTTATATTGGCATGACAAAAATCATTTTGAAATTCATCAAAAACTGTTGGATTAGCATTTGCAAATAGCATAATGCTTTGATTTAAATCACCTACACAAAGTAATTTGGTATCAGTACCCATGAACAAACAGCGTATTAAATTGTACTGCTCGTAACTGGTATCTTGAAATTCATCTATGAAAACATAAGGGTAGGATAAATTAAAAAGAGATTTAACATCAGCATTAAGCGTTACGATTCTTAAAGCCATTTTTATTAAAGATCCAATCCAAATTTTATTTTTACCATTGGACTGATAATTTTTCATAACTATATCATAACGTTCAGAAGGTCTTTCATTTTCGGGCAAAACATTCTTGAACCGATCAACAATACTTTTACTAAAGGCATGGAATGTGAATGAATCGAAACGCTCAGCTTTTGATCCACAACGCTTTTTTACCCTTTTCCCAATATTTACCTGTGCCTCAGTTTTAAAAGATAAACATAATATGCGTTTAGGCCAATTACATTTATTAGTCTCCAAAAGGTAGTTAGATTTTTGAGCTAACAATTCTGTTTTTCCTGATCCTGCACCAGCTAAAATAGACAAAGAGCATTCATCGAATTTAATAATATTCATCAACTGCTGTG
The DNA here is from genome assembly GCF_015864415.1 of Pseudoalteromonas sp. SCQQ13. NCBI lineage: Bacteria > Pseudomonadati > Pseudomonadota > Gammaproteobacteria > Alteromonadales > Pseudoalteromonadaceae > Pseudoalteromonas > Pseudoalteromonas sp. SCQQ13. Next base: position 21,976 of record NZ_JADYXG010000027.1, read on the forward strand.
TTGCTTCAATACCCTCAGTTGGAAGCCAGTTATCTACAATCATTCGATAGTACCCTCAAGAATTTTTTGCGTTTTCAACGCAAGTCTTTTTAATTCTTTCGGTAACATTTCTTTTATTTTTTCAGGGGTATACGTGTCTTCCAATTTTGAAAATAGGCGAACATGTGAAGCAGGTTTACTCTTAGTACCTAAAAATCTATATTTATACCACAAAAAATTATTTAGATAGTCATCAGAGTAATGGGTAGCTCCTTCATTGCTTTCTTTAAGAACAGCATTGATTAAGGATTTTTCTCTTGAAGCTTTATCTACCGCACTTTCATTTTCAGCTTCCCCTTTCGGTCCTCTTTCACCATGCACTTCATCCTTAGAACAAAATATATCTGGGAATGACATTATCATCGAATAATCAATATCTAATGGACTCGAAAAAAACACATTATTTTTTTCTAACTCATCCATAATATTTATTAGCCCAACGTCCGTATAGTTAATACTAAAATCTTTAGGATGAGATGCATCATTCCATTCAGGTAAAAGTGGCAAAATTTTTTCATGGAAGTAAGTCACATTTTTATGGGTATATAATTGTTTTATCGCATAATTTAATCGCCCAAATCCACCGCCATTCCGGTCTAAATCTAAATCCAACAATGTAATATATGGAATATTTATAGACTCTAACAAACGCCAAAAGTGATTTACATGTCTTCCACCTAGGGGAACTATTGAAATCGAATGAGTATCAATTTCTGTTGAAAAAGCTTCAAGTATTTTAGGTAAAACGACTTGCTCACTATCCCCTTCCCCTAAAATAACTAATTTTGCAAAGTAAATTTCTGGATATGCTTTTATAGCTTCACTAATGTACTTTGATTTTTCATCTTCTTTCTTCGGTAATTCTAACTTAGTTATTGCAGTGCTTTTAGTTTCCGAATTTAAACTAAAATGTCTTATCTGTGATGGTTCAATACGACCAACTATTGAAGCCGAATGTGTTGATATTATTGCCTGACAATTACCATCTTCTGTGTATTCTAAAATTAACTTTATAATGCGCCCTAAATAATGAGGTGATAGATGATTCTCAGGTTCTTCAAGAGATATTAAACTGAAAATAGGTAATTTCATTTTTTCCGCATCAAAATGAGTTTCTTTACCAGATATTGAAGCTGATTGAATTGATTTATCTATGTCGAATAAGGCTTTGGTTAGTGCAAAATATGCAAGTGATTTTTGACCATCACTTAAAAGTGATGTATCCATTTTATTTCCAGATTCATCAGAATTAAAATGTAATTGTAATAACTTAAGCACTTCATCAATATTGCTAAGAGGGAAATTCAAATCTGCATCTTTTAAATACCGCCCCTTATATATCGACTTCCAACTTGTATCAATTGCTTCTGAGAGTTGCTTCAAAGCAGGTGATTTTTTAGCAACGGTATTTAAATCAGAAGCTTTTTTTTCAAAGCTTTCTTTTTCAACGTCTGTCCAACGTATCGCTTTTAATAAACGCCCAAGAATTGCTTTTGAAGAATATTTCAATTGAATTAAAGGATCTCTGTTGGCAGGGATATAATTAACTTGTATCGCACTTCTAATTGCTCCAGATAAGCGATTTTTATCTTCGTCATTAAGTATTTTTTTTGTACTGCTAACTGTCCAGATATCTTCTTCAACTTCACCTGTAGGGTTGTAATCAAAAGTTAGTGAACCTTCAAGTCTAACTCTAAATAATAGGCTTCCAGAATCATCAGTAGCCACCATTTGATTTAATAAATAAGGTATTTCTGCATTATCTTTATTGAGCTTAGGAAAATCAAACCAAGCCTCAATCACCAAATGTTTAGAAGTGTCAGCTTGTTCAACAGAGGGGACATTAAAATCATTTTTAGATAGCCCTCTAAGGTTAGAATCAGTAGAAAATAATTTATTTAAAGCCTCTAATGCAGTGCTTTTACCTGTGCCATTATGACCAATGAGAGTAGTCAACGAAGAATCCAACATCAACGTTTGCGGTGATTCATTTGAAATACTCTTAAAGCCTGAAATATAAATTTTATTTAAACGCATTTTTCACTCTCAATCTAATGTAGGTAAATTCATTTCCCTAGCTTAAAAAGTATTCTTAATAAGGTATTTCAATCTACCATACTCTCAATAATTGAAACGATATTTAGTTCAATTTACTAGGAAAACATTATTTAAATCAGCAACAGCAAAAGTCAAAGGGATCAAATATTGTCTTCAGGCACCATATTACTGACCAGCTGATCTGAGCTTATTTAAGACAAACGATAATGCTAAATATTGGTGCTAATTGGTTGGGTATTGTTTTGTTGGGTTTCGATATACTCAACCCAACTTACGTCACTTAATTTAACACTGAGCAAACTTAAACTTTATACATCACGTTACTGACTATGTGCTACTGGCACAAACTAGCCTTGCGTGATTAGACATGCTTTATGTCTACCATAATTATCTTTCGGCTGGCCTGTAATCGCAGTAGACACGCATAGAAGACCAATGGGGTCAAAGACCAATGGGGTCAAACCAATGGGGTCAAATCTTGACTTCATACATCATAATTTATCACTGTCCGGTTATCGCTCATAGCTGTATCAAAGACCAATGAAGACCAATGGGGTCAAATCTTGACTTCATACATCATAATTTATCACTGTCCGGTTATCGCTCATAGCTGTAAGTCAGATATGAGCTACTTCAACTCAATAATTAATGGGCATTCCAGTATTACTTTTTGTTTATTAAAGTAGGTGGCTGACTTTGGCACCTTTGATTTTTCATACCTTGTAAGTCAATTTAAATAAAATCTATTTATTCGTGATTTTGCGTAATTATTGGCGCATTTTCAAACTATTAATTTCACAAGTATCAATCCTTTAGTTATGCTACTAAACATTATGAAATTTTATTGCGAAAACGCCTATGTTACCTTTACTTCGTATCTTGTTAATTGAGCAAGACCCTATCATCTTGCAAGAGCTTTCAACAAATCTGTCGAAAACGATCCCTAACTTTGAGCGAAATGATGTTCATATCGACATAATTGAATGTCTTGATCTCAAGCAAGCGTTGGAATATGTAGAGGAAGATGGTGATATTCAAGCTGTGGTTCTCAGTTGGGATGTACACAACAAGGGCGAGAGAACATATAGTCGCTTTATCGAGCAGTTAAAAGGGATCCGTATCGAGTTGCCTGTGTATGTAATCGGCGACGACACGAAAGGGTTAGAAATAGTTAACGAGTCGGGGGAAATTGAGTCTTTCTTTTTTAAAGATGAGGTGATTTCTGACCCAGAAGCTATTTTAGGTTATATGATCAACGACTTCGATGATCGAGGAGAAACCCCATTCTGGACGGCATATCGCCGTTATGTTGGCGAAGCAAACGATTCATGGCACACACCTGGCCATAGCGGCGGTTCTAGCTTTAGAAACTCCCCTTATATCAAAGATTTTTATCAGTTTTATGGCCGTAATGTATTTGTTGGCGACCTGTCGGTTTCAGTCGATTCGTTAGGTTCATTGTCAGACAGTACCAATACCATTGGCCGTGCTCAAGAATCAGCAGCGGCGACGTTTGAAGTTAAGCATACCTATTTCGTTACGAACGGTTCATCTACCTCAAATAAAATCATTTTGCAGACACTGCTGCGCAAGGGCGATAAAGTAATCATCGACCGAAATTGTCATAAATCTGTGCACTATGGCATATTGCAATCAGCTAGTTTTCCCATTTATTTATCGAGTATTTTAAATCCTAAATATGGGATTTTTGCGCCACCTTCGTTGGCCGATATAAAGCAGGCGATCGAGCAAAATACCGATGCAAAATTGCTGGTTCTCACTGGTTGCACTTACGATGGCCTACTTAGCGATCTGAAACAAGTGGTAGCTTTTGCCCATCAACATGGTATTAAAGTGTTTATCGACGAAGCGTGGTTTGCTTACTCCCTTTTTCATCCCAGCTTACGCTATTATTCTGCCATTCATGCTGGGGCCGACTATATCACCCATTCTGCACATAAAGTGGTATCGGCGTTTTCTCAGGCGTCTTATATTCATATTAACGATCCAGATTTTGATGCCGATTTCTTTCGAGAAATTTACAGCATATACGCCAGCACATCGCCGAAGTATCAACTTATAGCGTCGCTTGACGTGTGCCAAAAGCAGTTAGAAATGGAAGGCTATAAGCTGCTCAATGCCTTGTTAAAACATGTGGAAGAATTTAAACAACAAATGGCCTCGCTTAACCATATTAAAGTGCTTGGTAAGCAAGACTTTATGGAAATATTTCCGCATTTTAGCGGAGACAATATGGGCCATGATCCACTAAAAATTCTCATCGATATTAGTCAATTGCCTTATTCGTTAAAAGATATTCATAAATTCCTGCTGGATGAAATTGGGCTAGAAATAGAAAAATACACTCACAGCACTATCTTGGTTTTACTGACACTTGGAGGTACGCGTTCGAAGATCATTCGTCTGTACAATGCATTAAAAAAACTCGACAGCGGTAAGGTAAAACTATCAACATCAACGCGTCGCTCACGCTTGCCGGAGAATTTACCTGCCATAGACCTAGCATGTATCCCAAGTGATGCGTTTTATGGCGAGCGCGAATCTGTGCCTATCAGCAAAAGCAACAACCGCATTTGTGCCGGTTTAGTCACGCCATATCCACCGGGTATCCCACTGTTGGTTCCGGGGCAGCATATAACTGAAGATCATATAGAATATCTGAAAGAGCTGGCGGGACAAGGATTGACGATTCAGGGAAGCTTCGATGGCGAGATCTATGTTCTTAAGGGCAAAGTTAAGAAGTAAGGCACCTTTTGGTTATAGTCTTTTTACTGGCAGCAGTGTCGCTAGGCATTGCTGCTGTATAAAGCGTTATTGAGTTAATTTTTGAATTACTATTTTAATGTTTAGCTGTATTTTATTTAACGAATAAATAGCTTAGCCATAGAAAACGGTGTTATTAGTATTAAAAGGCTCAACAGATCTGTTGAGCCTAACATACCGAGTAACCTACCTTAGCTTACTAACAAGCTATTTTTATGAGCTGTACCGATTTACACAATTTAAATCGTTAAAACATTGCTCTAGTCTTGCGGCCATATGCTGCTCTGTATGACGAAGCCATACGCGAGGATCATAATATTTTTTATTAGGCTTGTCGTCCCCTTCTGGGTTACCAATTTGCCCTTGTAAATACGCTTGTTTGTCTTGGTAATAGTTTAAAATACCGTTCCAACACGCCCACTGCGTATCTGTATCGATATTCATTTTTACTACGCCGTATGTTAACGACTCTGCAATTTTATCGTACTCAGAGCCACTACCGCCATGAAACACAAAATTGATTGCGTTATGCTCTAAGCCAAATTGTTTTGCTACATAGGCCTGTGAGTCTTTTAATATAGTAGGAGTAAGCACAACATTACCCGGTTTATATACCCCATGAACATTGCCAAATGACGCCGCTATAATAAAGTTTGGACTAATACGACTTAAGCGCTCGTAAGCGTAAGCTACATCTTCTGGCTGGGTATAAAGCGCAGAGCTATCGAGATGTGAGTTATCCACCCCGTCTTCTTCACCACCGGTACATCCTAGTTCAATTTCTAGGGTCATGCCTATTTTTGCCATGCGCGCTAAGTAACGTTCACATATTTCAATATTTTCTTCTAAAGATTCTTCTGAAAGATCGATCATGTGCGAACTAAAAAGCGGCTTGCCAGTAAGTGCAAAATGCTGCTCGCCTTCATCTAATAAACCATCAATCCACGGTAATAATTTTTTTGAAGCATGATCGGTATGTAGCATAACCGCTACACCATAATGCTTAGCAACAGAATGAACATACTTAGCAGCACTAACCGCGCCAAGTACAGCCCCTTGGTGTTCAGATAGCGACAAGCCCTTACCACAAAAAAACTGCGCTCCACCATTTGAAAGTTGAATGATAACCGGTGACTTCATTGTTTGCGCGGCTTCAAGAGTTGCATTTATAGACGAGGTACTAACAACGTTAACTGCAGGTAATGCATATTGATTTGTTCGGGCATGCTTATATACCGCACTTACTTCATCGCCAACTATAACGCCGGGTTGAATAGTTGTAGCTAAATAATTCATTATAGGTTCCTTACTGTTTTAAAGCTTTTATACAAGCATCTGTAATTGCTCGCCAGTTTTGTTACTCTACTCACCCTTTTTAGCAACGCCTGTTACGGCAAAAACTAACAGAGCAAAAAATACAGCCGATAAAAAATCAATACCATCACACAAAGATGGCGGAAAATGTTTTTGCTCATCAAAGCCGTATTTTAACGCCATAATATCACGGTATTAAAAACACCGGGCAATACTGGCACATTACAGTTAACAAGTTCGCTGAGTGATTTTGGTTACGTAGCAGTTGTACCTATTAAATCGGTACCCACTGCACATACTTGCTCTAGTATAGCTGTATTTATGACTGTACCTGTACCTACTTTACGCTTCGGCTGGTGTTTTTATTGCTTTTAATACCTCAACTAAGCTTGCGCCTTAGTAGAAACAGAGCAATTAGATTGCTGCACGCTAAATAAATCCCATAGTGAAGTTGTTTAAGAGGTTGTGCAACCTAGATGTATTGCAAATCTATATGAAAACCATAGAATGTGCATCAAGACTTACTACTGTTATATTTTCTGGCCTGCGCTGAATACGCAATTATATTTTGAGTCTCAAATTGCAGTGTTTTACTCTGTGTATGGCCAAAGTAGCTGCTAAGCAAACATGCGATATATTATAAAAATGAGTTTCAGCTTACTTTTATAATAAGCGCTATTTTGCGCAGTCTTCGTCATGTTGTAACAGTATTTTTTAAATTTAAAGACAATCCAAGGGTGCTTAAATGCGTTTATTACACACTATGTTACGTGTTGCTGATTTAGAAAAATCAATCGAATTTTATACCAAAGTACTTGGGATGAAAGAGTTACGCCGTGCAGATAACGAAGAATATCGTTATACCTTAGCCTTTGTTGGTTACGGAGACGAAAAGGACAATACGGTATTAGAGCTAACCTATAACTGGGATCAAGACAGTTACGACTTAGGCAATGCTTATGGCCATATAGCCATTGAATTTGATGATATTTACAAAACATGTGCTGATATTAAAGCTGCCGGTGGCAATGTTAGTCGTGAACCTGGCCCGGTAAAAGGTGGTACTACTGAAATTGCTTTTGTAAAAGACCCTGATGGCTATGCAATTGAGCTTATTCAGAAAAAAGAAGATATGAGTCGTTTTTAAATTTGTATTAAAGCAAGTAGGTTTAAATTAAAAAGGTGCTTTTAGCACCTTTTTTTAGCGCAATTGACTGTCTTTACTGCCTCGGCGATTAAAAGCCCCCACTGTTGCGCTCTTGCCTTCAATTGCTTGCTGGCATGCAACACAATAACGAACACCGGGTAACGCCAATCTACGCGCTTGAGGGATCGCAGCATCACATTCTTCGCACAACTCAGCACTTGAGCCTGAAGCCAAATTACTGCGAGCGTACTGAACAGCATCGTTAACACTTGCGTCTATTTGATCTTGAACTGCACCTTCTCGTGCCCATCCACTTGCCATATATAACCTCCTAATGAGTTGGACGTTTATACTTATAATAGCTATTAACAGCTTTATTGGCACTGAATAGAACAAAAAAGCCGCTTGTAGCGGCTTTTTTGTTTTTAATCGATTAATTTTAACAGTTATAAACTATAATCAATCACCTGCATGCCTAACTTTTCAAGCTCAGGCCGCAAGGTTTTGGCATCACCAACAACTAAATAAACCATCTCTTTAGTGTTTAAATGTTTTTTAGCTAAGGCGTTAACTTCTTCTTTGCTAATATTACTAACAATTTCATTTCTTTCTTTTACAAAGCTAGGTTTTAAATCAAACTCTAATATTTGTGCTAAAAAGCCAAGTTTTGCATTAGGTGTTTCGTATTTAAGCGCATCTTTTTGGTTAATAGCTTTGCGCATAAACATAAGCTCTTGGTCTGTTACACCATTTTGAGCGTAGTTATTAAGCTCGTTGGTAAACTCTGTAATAGACGCAGCAGTAGAATCTGCTCTCACCGCTGCAGAGGCTGTAAAGCCACCTGATGTTTTATCACCCCAAAAATGAGAGCGAGCACCATAAGTGTAGCCTTTATCTTCGCGTAAATTTAGATTGATACGGCTGTTAAACGTGCCACCCAATGCAAAGTTCATTAAGTTAGCTTTAAAAAACTCACCGGTAATATCTTCAACCATGCCACGCTTACCAATACGAATTTCTGATTGCGGTGCGCCAGGCTTATCAACTAAATAAATTACATTTGTTTGTACTTTTGGCTCAGCAAAATTTAAATCAACGCTTGAAGCTTTGCCCTGCCAGTTTGTAAGGGCAGCTTTAATTTTAGGTTCAATTGTTGATTCTTTTAAATCAGAAACAATAATAACTTGGGCACCCTGCGGTTTAAAGTTTGCATTATAAAAAGCTTTAACATCATCGAGCGTAATGGCTTCTATACTTTCAACAGTACCGCTACTTGGTAGTGAAGCTATGTTATTTCCGTATAGTAATTTGCTATACGTATTAGAGGCTAAATAACCTGCATCTTTCATTGAATGTTGGATGTTTTGAATGCTTTGCTTTTTATTACGCTCAAAGTCATCTGCATTAAATGCCGGTTTAAATAACTTTTCTTCTACAAGCTTTAATGTTGCATCTAGATTTTTAGTTAAGCTAGAAACATATACATTTGTATGTGTTTTATCAGCGTATATGCTTACTTGACTACCCAACTTTTCAAGCGCGTTACTCATTTGCTCTGTGGTGTAGTTTTGCGTAGCCTCACTCATTAGCGATGCAGTCATTGACGATAAACCCACTTTACTCACTTGTTCATTATACAAGCCACCCGGAACTTTAATAAAAATAGCAGTCGTTGGCGTTTCGGTGCTTTGAGTACCTAATATTTTAATACCGTTTGCAGTATTAGCTTGCCAAAGTGCAGGAACATCCACAGCAGGATTTGCACCGGCCTCTGGATGAACACTTCGATCAAATGTATCAACTGCTCTTCGTGCCACTAAATCATCAGCTGAAGTGGTCGATGGCCCTCCAAAATCATGCGCTTTAGGAGTAAAGTTGTCTGGGGCAGCTATAAGTTGAGTCAGCCCTTCTGGCACAACACTCATAATAACGGCAGATTTACCTTTGATATATTGATTAAAAACACGCATAACATCAGCTTTTGTAACTTTGTTATAACGTGCAATCTCATCTTTAGCTGAGTTTGGGTTACCTGTAAACGTTTCTGACGCGGCAAGTTGAGAGACTTTTCCTGATACGCTTTGCAGACCAAAAATTGCACCCGATTCTATTTTAGCTTTTACTTTATCTAAATCATCTTGTGTAACACCACGCTCTTCAAATTCAACAAATGAATCACGAATAATTTTTTCCATATCAGCTAACGTTTTTCCTGCTGTAGGGTTAGGTAAAGCATAAAGACTAATTGAGCATGCTAACTCTTGGCATGGATGGTTTGCACTTGCTTGAACTGCAAGCTGGTTTTTAACTAGGTTTTTGTATAGTAATGAATTGTTCCCCCCACCTAATATTTCTGCAAGTATATCCAGTGGTGCTTCATCTTCAGAGCGAGCGTAAGTCGTTGGAAAACTCATACTTAATAAAGGTAAGTGAACCTTATCTTCCATTGAAATATATCTATCAGCATTTAGTGTTACCGCTGTTTTTTCTACTTTAGGTATTGCAGGGCCTTTTGGAATTGGCGCAAAGTATTTAGTAACCAGTGGTAGTATTTCATTAGCGTTGATGTCGCCACCAATGGTAAGCGTTGCATTATTAGGGCCATACCACTTTAAAAAGAATGCTTTTAAGTCATTCACATTTACACGGTTAAGGTCATCCATAAAACCAATTACAGGCCAAGAATACGGATGCCCATCTGGATACATTGCTTGAGCAACACGCTCACCTAAACGACCATAAGGGCGATTATCAACGCGTTGGCCGCGCTCATTTTTTACTGTTTCGCGTTGTACTTCAAATTTTTCTTGGGTTACAGCATCGAGTAAAAAGCCCATTCGATCAGCTTCTAGCCACAATATTTTTTCTAATTGATTTACAGGTACGGTTTCAAAATAATTTGTTCTATCTGAGTTAGTAGTACCATTTAAAGTACCACCTGCTTCAGATATTATTTTAAAATGTTCCTCATCAGCAACGTTTTCTGAGCCTTGAAACATCATATGCTCAAAAAAGTGAGCAAAGCCTGACTTACCCAACTCTTCGCGAGCAGAACCAACGTGGTATGTTACATCAACGTGTACTAAGGGATCTGAATGATCCTCATGCACAATTACAGTTAAACCGTTATCTAGTTTATATTTTTTATACGGTATGTTGATTTCACCTGCGTTTGATTTCACTGATTCAATAAGTGTAACGCCTGGGATTGATGCTTCTGTAATAATATTTTTATCAACAGCTTGAGTTGAGCTATTACATGCAGCTAACCCTGATGCAAGTAAAACAGCAAGTGCGATTTTTGTGAGTTTCATTTTTTAGTCCATATTTAAATTAACTCAATGAGTTTAAAGACTAATTAAAAGTACAACAAGGAATATGAAACAATTGTAAGATTGGTTTTGTAACGAAGTGTAAATAGATAGATATAAAAATGAAGTGTGAAATGAGGGTATAAATTTGTAGTTTTATTCTTATAACACTGCACTAGCTTATTAAATAAATTAAGCGGCATTTACAAGATATAATTGTTCTTGATAACGTCATGAATAGAACGTCTGGTATCACACTGCTTTATACAATACTTAAAATAAGTAAGTGGCGTCCCCAAGGGGATTCGAACCCCTGTTACCGCCGTGAAAGGGCGGTGTCCTAGGCCTCTAGACGATGGGGACACATAAATGTGTCACTAGGACAACTGAATTTTTAGACTCGTTTCAGGCGAGCTTTCTTAATAACACTGCACTGACTATTAAATAGTAAGTGGCGTCCCCAAGGGGATTCGAACCCCTGTTACCGCCGTGAAAGGGCGGTGTCCTAGGCCTCTAGACGATGGGGACGCAGAAATTGGTTTGCAAATCATTGATTTGCTATTTCTGTGTAAGATGAGACCGAGCCTGTGAGGCGAATGGCATTATCTTCTCAGAAACATTTTCTGTGTCACTAGGACAACTGAATTTTTAGACTCGTTTCAGGCGAGCTTTTAATAACACTACCCTACTATAAATAGTAAGTGGCGTCCCCAAGGGGATTCGAACCCCTGTTACCGCCGTGAAAGGGCGGTGTCCTAGGCCTCTAGA
>NZ_JADYXG010000027.1:33406-34886 GCF_015864415.1 Pseudoalteromonas sp. SCQQ13
ATCACTAGGACAATTGATTAGTTTAACTCACATCCTGAGTTTTAAGGTAATTGCGCTTAATACAAGTAAAGACTCGAGCTTTAATTGTGACGCTATTTTCTCGGTAAAACCGCCTTTAACTAATTAAAGCTAAATGGCGTCCCCAAGGGGATTCGAACCCCTGTTACCGCCGTGAAAGGGCGGTGTCCTAGGCCTCTAGACGATGGGGACACAGAAAACTGCTACCCTAGGACAAACACTAATAAGTTGGTGGAGCTATGCGGGATCGAACCGCAGACCTCTTCACTGCCAGCGAAGCGCTCTCCCAGCTGAGCTATAGCCCCAACTTATTTACACACGCTGTGATAAACACGTCGTGTATTGCTTAGTGCGGGGCGCATTCTATGCACCACCCAAAATAAAGTCAACAGTTTTTTGTTCTGCTTTATTTAAATGGTTTATTTTTCAACAAACTGGCTACCAAGCAGGCTAAAAAGGGCAATTTACAGTAAATTAGCCCCTTGAGTGTATTATAAATTATGGCTGGATGATTAGATAACCCCTGCTCTGCTTGTTTTAATTTTTATTGAGCATAGAAAAGGTATACATTTATATGCAAATTCAACTTGGCATATTTAGTTCATCGTTCAATGACGTATCCTTACTTTATGCCTTGGCATAATAACCACTTTACGCACTATTAGATCGCATTGGTTTTTTGCGGATTAAAATTGGTTTAATTTAAAGGCGATTTAATCACGGCGTAAATTTATAACTTAAGTGATTACTTTATATAAGCTGCACTTTATGATCAATAAACACACCACAGCAACTAAGTTAAAATAGATTGGCTTATTACTTTCTTGATTTTCGATATTAACTATCTAAGCCTAAACAGATAATACGGCGTTTATTTAAACACTAAGCATTGATTTGTCGATAAAACAAACTCCAAACATTACTTGTTGTTTATAAAACCCCCACTCAGCACATTTTTATCATTCAAGTGTTGACACATTTACAACTCTATCTATAATAGCGCCCCACAACAACGCAGCATTGTGTTGTTGTTTAGATGTGGGTGATTAGCTCAGTTGGGAGAGCATCGCCCTTACAAGGCGAGGGTCACTGGTTCAAGTCCAGTATCACCCACCACTTTTTATAAGTGTTCACATCTAAATTTCTATATGAGTAATTAGCTCAGTTAGAAAAAGAGAGCATCTCCGCTACTAATAAGCAACGGCGAAGTTCACTGGTTAAAGTCCAGTACTATTTATTTTAATAGTAGCGTTTTAATTTATATGTGGGTGATTAGCTCAGTTGGGAGAGCATCGCCCTTACAAGGCGAGGGTCACTGGTTCAAGTCCAGTATCACCCACCACATATAAAACCTATGATTATATAATAGTCACGTTTTAAAATTGTAATATGGGTCGTTAGCTCAGTTACAAAAAGAGAGCATCACCGCTACTTACAAGTAATGGCGAAGTTCACTGGTTAA
>NZ_JADYXG010000028.1:0-21652 GCF_015864415.1 Pseudoalteromonas sp. SCQQ13
TCTGCAGAAAAGTGAAGTGTGGGTGAGTAATGTACACAAGTCTCCCGCGTAGGTCGGGCGAGCGTAGCGATACCCGACACTCAAATCATAAAAACATCACCACTAGCCAATGAATGTGGTGCATTTGCACTGTGATTTTCTACCGCTGTGGGCACTACGACATTACCAGGCTCCAAATTATAGAAAGCTCGACTAGAAATAGTCGGGCTTTTTTACATCTGCAGGAAAGTGAGGTTCGTATAATTAATATACACTCATCCAACACCTAACACGTAGGTCGGGCGAGCAACGCGATACCCGATGATAAAATCATAAAAAAAATCACCACCGGCGAATAAGGTTAAACTTAACTTGTGAGTATGATTGAATTGATAATGTTGTTATTCGTTTTTTATCACTAAATACAGCACATAGGCGTAGTTACTGTTGATAACTTTCGCTAATTTTTGATCTTATTATTTGCTATAATTGTTTTATAAATAGCCTGTATAGCCGTATTGAGAGAATCAGCACAATGGAATTTGAACAAGATAGCACTTTAACCCTTCCTTTATTTCTTTTTGATGACACTTTAAGTGACAGAGATTTAGAGCAACCTGACTTTGAAATTTCATTGCCACTAGATGACGAATTGCTGACTCAACTATGTCAAAACCCTAGTGAAGACAGTAGTATAGCAATTAGTGTTGAGAGCTATCAGTTAACAATAGTTAACCCTGAACTGGCAGATATTGCAGAGCAACAGCATGATGCACAATTAACTTTAACCCGCGGGCCATTATTAAGTGCAGTACTGATTACAGCAGATCAACAAACATTTGTTTCTCCACAAATGGATATGATGCCTACGTTTGATTTGGGCGATGAGGACGAATGATGAGAAAAGTCGTAATAAGTACGCTAATACTGATTATTTTAAGTGGCTGTGCGTATTTAGGTAATGCTCATTACAATGATTTATTTGGCCCTGAGCAAACACAAGATCGTATGGTTTTACATAGTACAATTGAGGGGGCTGATTTTTTACAAAATGTAAAGCCAGTGCTTGATACACGCTGTGTAGTTTGCCACGGTTGCTACGATGCGCCATGTCAGCTTAAGCTCTCATCTCCCGAAGGCATTGATAGAGGTTTAAGTAAAGAGCTGGTCTATGATGGTACGCGTTTATTAGCCACTACACCGAGCCGTTTGTTGTTTGATGCAGATAATACCCAGCAATGGCGTGATAAAGGTTTTTCGCCGGTGCTAAATGAGCGCGAGCAAAGCATAGAAGCAAACTTAGCAGGCAGTGTGTTATTTAATAGCTTAGTGCTAAAGCAAAGCTCTGATATTGCTAACAATGAAGTACTTGATGATGGTGATTTTGATTTTTCGTTAAGTCGCTCTCAAACCTGTGCCACTATGGGAGAGTTTGATAGGTTGGCGGATGATCAACCACATGGTGGTATGCCTTATGGTTTGCCAGGCGTATCGCGTGAGGAATTTAAGCACTTACAAAATTGGCTGAAAAACGGTGGTAAAATGGCCAATATTGCACCGCCAACAGCGTTTGAGCTACAACAAATTAAGCGTTGGGAAGCATTTTTAAATCAAGATAGTTTAAAGTATCAGCTTTCTGCGCGTTATATTTACGAGCATTGGTTTTTAGCAAATATCTATTTCACTCCAGAAAACACGCAAACCTTTTTTAAATTAGTGCGCTCAAGTACACCACCCGGTGAAGATATTAAACTCATTAGCACACGTCGTCCTTATGATGATCCTAATGTTGAACGTGTTTACTATCGAATGATGCATGAACGCTCAACTATTTTGTCAAAAACACATTTGCCACTTAAATTAAATGATGCAAAGCTAACGCGTTTATATCAGCAGTTTATAGAGCCTGAATATACGGTAGCGAGCATGCCAAGCTATGAGCCAAAGGCTGCCTCTAATCCTTTTAAAACCTATGAAGTGATTCCAATCGACTCAAAATATCAGTTTATGCTTGATGAAGCTGAGTTAATAATTATGGGCTTTATTAAAGGGCCGGTTTGTCGTGGGCAAATTGCACTTAACGTCATAAATGATCATTTTTGGGTTGCATTTGCTGATCCTAAAAAAGTGGCTACTCCTGCTGTAGGTGAAATGCTGATTCAGCACGAAGATGCGCTTGAGCTACCTGCCGCTGAAGAAAGTAACGCATTAGCGATTAAAAGCTGGATTAAATATTCGGTGCGCGAAAAACGTTACTTAAAAGCTAAAGTTGAGCTGGCTAATGAGCTGTTTAAAAATGGCGATCACTTAACCACTAATTTATTGTGGAAAGGTGATGGTGTTAATAAAAATGCTGCGTTAACTGTATTTCGTCACTCAGACAGTGCTACGGTTGTGAAAGGCTTAATTGGACAAGAGCCTAAAACTATGTGGGTGCTTGATTATGCTTTATTTGAGCGCATTCACTATTTATTGGTTGCTGGATTTGATGTATACGGCAATGTAGGGCACCAACTCGTTACACGTTTATATATGGATTTTTTACGTTTAGAGGGAGAGGGTAACTTTCTTGGTCTATTACCTGAAGATAAACGAGAGCAAATTAAAAGTAGTTGGTATCGTAAGTCACCGCCTAGCTTATCTAAGTTCTTTAAAAGTAACCAAGAGTTTAGCCAACCTAGCGGAATAGTTTATAAAACCGATGATCCGCAACATGAGCTTTATGGCTTAATTAAAACGGCATTATCGCCCGTACTTAGCGAGCATTACGATTACACTAGCGTTTCTGGGCCGTTAGCAAGTATTAATACTATGCCTGTTAAGGCAATTAACTTATTGCCACCTGTATCTTATGTATTGGTTAAGCAAACAGACAATAGCCATAAAGCGTATACCATTATTCATCATAACGCACATTACAATATCTCTAGCTTACTTAACGAAGAAGGTCAGCGAGCTTTTGAAGAAGATACTGTCACTCTAGTTCCTGGTTTTATTGGGGATTATCCAAGTGCTATTTGGTATTTAAATAATCAACAGCAAGTTGCAGCATTTGCAGAGCAGTTACCACTGATGCAAATTGAAGCTGATTATCGTGCGTTAAAATCTAAGTTTGGCATTCGCCGTACTCATCCACAATTTTGGCAGTATAGCGACATTTTACATCGGGCTGCTAAGCAGTATCGTGGTGTTGAATACGGTATGTTTGACTATAATCGCTTAGAAAACCGCTAGTTTTAATGAACTAAACGCAAGCCCAGCACTAAGTTGCTGGGCTTTTTTTATTGCTTGCTGCTTATTACTTGAAATAATTTACAGTGCAGGAAATAGCGGTTGCTTCGAAGTTTAACTTTGCGGTAATTTAAATTAAGTAGAATAAATAATAAGAGTAAACAGTGCAGTCAATTCAGCTTCAAGCATTTAGTGGCTATTTACAAGGCCAAGGGCAAAGTCGTTACCATATTAATGACCTAAGTTGGCAGGTTAACCAAGGCGAGCATTGGTTGTTACTTGGCGCTAATGGTGCCGGCAAGTCAGCTATTACTGCTGCGTTAGCTGGCGAAGCTAAGCACAGTAGTGGTAAGCGCAGTTGCAGTATAGATGCTGTGCAATTGGTTTCATCTGATGCGCAAAAACAGCTTATTAATAAAGAACTAAAAAATGACAAACAAAGCTCAGTGAAAGAGCTGTTATTGGGTACAGCCAATTATGATGTCGATTTGGCGCTGCGTTTAATTAACATATTAGACTTTGAGAAATTACTAGCTCGTCATTTTAGAGAGCTTTCAACCGGTGAAACTCGAAAGTTATTATTAATTAAAACGCTGAGTTCGCGGCCTAATTTAGTGGTGCTTGATGAACCCTTTGACGGGCTTGATGTAGAGTCGAGTACTGCGCTTAATGTCATTTTGGCGCAATTAAGTGAATATATTAGTTTTGTGTTTGTAGTGAATCGTGTAGACGAAATTCCTGCTTTTATTACTCATTATGGTTATGTAAATCAAGGGTGTTTACAGTCTATTTTAGCGCATCCAAATGCAGAGCAAGTAGCCGATTTACTCAAGTTACTGCACTTAGAGCACAGCCAACTGAATATTCCAGAGCGAGATAGCGCGCAAGTTCAAGGGGTGTTTACGGGCAATACCTTGGTAAAGCTAAGCCAAGCAAGTGTAAGTTATAGTGGTTTGAGTATTTTTACAGGGCTTGATTGGACTATTAATAAACATCAGCATTGGCAGTTAAGTGGTAAAAATGGCTCAGGTAAAACCTGCTTATTAAATTTAATTACTGGCGATAATCCGCAGTGTTATAACAACAATATTGAAGTGTTTGGCTTTAAGCGTGGCACGGGGGAGAGTATTTGGGATATAAAGCAACATATTGGCTTTATATCGAATGCGCTACACATGGATTATAGGGTGAGTATTTCGGCATTAAATACTATTGTTTCTGGCTTTTACGACAGTATAGGTTTGTATCAAACCCCAAGTGATGCACAAATTAATATTGCCAAACAATGGCTCGCGTTAATAGGTTTGGAGGAGCAATATAATACCTCGTTTACTCAGTTATCGTATGGCGATCAGCGGTTGTTACTTATTGCCCGCGCTATGGTTAAGCACCCAACCTTGCTTATTTTAGACGAGCCCTGTTTAGGGTTAGATGAGGCAAACCGACAGCGAGTGCTATTATTGATTGAAAAAATATGCGCCGCAGGCAGCAGCACGGTAATTTATGTAAATCATCATGCGGCAGATAAAATTAACGGTATAGAGAATTACTTAAAAATGGAAGATTTTAATTAAAACTGAGAGAAAGGTTGAATGAAAAATCACTCAACCTATTTTTTATTTTAAAGACGAGTAACGTTAAAACCTTTATCTTTTAATTGTTTAAGTAAGCCGTGTTGTTCAGGTAAGTGCAGTGCGCCGACGGCAATAAATAGTTGCTCGTTTACTAAACGTGGTGTTAGTTGTTTAATCCAGTTGTTGTTGCGGTTAATGAGCATTACTTGCTCACTAATTTCACCGTAATTACTATCATCAAAACTAGTATTGTAATAATTGGTTAGAGTTTGCATATCGCCATTTTTCCAGGCATCAACTAGCTTAATAAAGTAGGTATTAATGTCGGCAAGCTGCTCAAAGGTTTCTGCAATCATTTCATTACTTAATAATTCCATACCATCAAACATTTGTAGTTGTTGTTCAAGAGTCTCCAGCTCCCCTACTTTAATATCTTTATTTTTGGCGTAAGCGAGTACTTGCTTATCAATACCTGTTTTATCTGAATAACCGGCATTTTGAAACTCAATTTGCATCATAGTTACCATTACCGCCCATGGCTTTAAGCCATTAAACATAGCCACATCAATCGACTTTTTGGCAAAATAATCTTTAAGTTTATTGTAATTTTCTGCAGAGAGCTCAGTTTGCAATGTTTTACCGTTTTTTAGTAGCATGAGTGGCATAGAGCGCTGCTGCATTTGCAGTGGCGTTAGTTTGTTTATATCTACCTCTACAATAACTTGAGAGCTTGCATCAATTGCATCAGTTACATTTTTAGGCAAGCCTTGCATGCTGGCGTCGCCTACGTGCACAGTGCCAAATAAATAGGAATTAACTCCGTTTTTTTCTATTTTGTATAACGCAGGAGCAGCATAGCTGTTAAGGCTAAATGTTATAAGTAACGCCACAATAAAAAAGTGGCTAATACGAGTAAGAGCATTCATGGTTTGTCCTTAAAATCTCAAAAATTAGTAGTGTAAATACTAACCTAAATTTACCCGGAGGGCAGCGTTAATATAAACGTTAGCGTATTGTTTTCGGTATTACTAGCCGTAATAGTAAAGCCATTTAAGTTACATAAGCTCTGCACAATAGATAACCCTAAACCGTGACGGTGGTTATTAGTTCTAGATGAATCTAGCTGATAAAGCGGGTCGAAAATAGCTTGTAATTGTTGTTCGCTCAATACAGTAGCCACTTTATTACTTAATGAAATGATAGTGGATTTTGGGTTACTTACGGCACTTAATTTGATGTTGTGCTGCGTTAAACCATAAAATAACGCGTTATCTATTAAATTACATAAAATAGTATTAAGGCTAAACTCGTCAGCAATAATGGTTACATTATTTGCAATAGTATTATTTATACGGGTGGCAATATTAGGATGTTTAAAGGTTAGCTCATTAATTGTTTGTTTGAGCAAATTATTTAAAACGATAGTTTGCGCATTTAATTCTATGCTGCTAGTTGAGCGCTGTAGTAATAGTAGGTTGTTTACAATGGTTTTCATACGCTCAGAAATACTGAGTATGTCACTGGTATAGGTATCGCTAATACGCTTGTCATCTGGGTATTTAAGTGCGACCTCGGATAAGCTTATTAGCTCTGCAATGGGAGTTTTAAGCTCGTGCGCTATATCGCTGGTAAGGCGTTTTTCATTACTATAAAGCTGCTGATTAGTAGTAATGAATTTATTGAGTTCATTGCGTATAGGCTCTATTTCTTCTACTTTAAAGTCGCTTTCTATAGTTTGTGCCACGGTTGTAATATCGAGACGTTTTATTTGCTCGTTCAGATTGTGTAGCGGAAATAGCCCTTTATTTACAATGCGTGTAACCAAGTAGCGCACGCCAAATACACCAATCACACAGGTGAGAATAAACACCACATCAATAATGATCAGTACTTTATTAAGCTCGGCCGTTGGGGCTGCTATTGCCAGGGTCATACTGTTAATAGTAGCTGATGCGTTGGTGTTTCTAATATCTTTTTTAGCAACAAAGTGGCTTATAAGTACTCGGCCGCTTTGTCCGTTAGGTAAGTCGTAATCAATTATTTTAGATTCGTTTATAGGTAGTTCTAAAAAAGGCAGTTGAGTGTTTTTATACAGTTGTAACGATTGAGAGCGCTCAAACACCTCGCTGCCATGCCATAATTGGTAAAACTCACTGGCGTCGGCTTGTTCGTATTCCGACATGAATTTACCCGAAAATTCAAACTCAACTTTACCGTTGTCATCCTCTACTAAGGTTTTTAAGTAGTTAGCTTTATTAGTGAGGGATTGATTAAACTGCTCCTCTACCCAAGAATCTACACTTAAATCAACAGTTAAAAATATAGTGAATAATATAACGGAGATCACCGCGCTAATATTATTAACGAGTTTACGTTTTATTGAGTGACTTTTACTTTGTTGTTGCGACATAACCAAACCCACGTTTATTTTTTATAGGGAGTTCGCCATCAAACTGTCTTACTTTTTTACGTATGGTTGATATATGTGCTTCAAGCGCATTTTTAGAGAGCATATCGAACTGACCGACCACCGCTTCACTTATAAGCTCCAGCCCTAATACTCGCTCGGGGGCATTAAATAAGCACTCTATTATTTTGTATTCATTACGAGTGAGTTCAATGGCATGTTGCTGGTAATGAAGTGTTTTTAGCGAAAGATCTAATACACAGTCACCTACGGTAAGCGTATTTTGTTGGTTTTGCAGTGAACCACGGCGAAGTAGCGCAAGCACGCGAGCGTGAAGTTCTTCAAACGAAAACGGCTTAGTTAAATAATCGTCAGCCCCTTTCATAAGGCCATTTATTTTATCTTGCGGCTCACTACGAGCAGATAAAATAAGTACACGGCTTTGGTTATTACTGCTGCGCAATGCTTGCAAAATACTCATGCCATCTACACTCGGTAGCATTAAATCAAGTAATATTAGGTCGTAGTTTCCACTAAGTGCCATGCTTAATCCTTCTGAGCCGTCACCGGTTTCATCTACGGTAAAACCAAGGTTGCCAAGGCCTACTTGCAGGCTGCGCCTTAGTGCTTCTGAGTCTTCAATAACGAGGATGTTCATCTTTGCTCGATTTGTAAAAATAGCCTTGTTACTTTAACAAGGCTTTATTATCAAGTCACTTTGTTAATGATACCAACCATTTGTATAAGCTAAGTTACCTAGGTTGGCATGGGCTAGGGCTTTTTTAATCAGTTGCTCATCGTTTTTACATGGCACAAGCTGATTATTACTATACGTATAGGTGGTTGCTGGTTTTTGCGGTTGTAGCACCACCACTTTATTGTCGTGCATATAGGCAAAGTTTTTGTCGTATTGCATCATTGCGCGTTGTTTGTTGTCGCTAATAGGTTTTGATAAATCATGGCCTATCATAGGGTGTTTGCCACTTACGCCAATTAAAGATAGTAAAGTAACGGGAATATCGAGTTGGCTGGCTAGTTGATTATCGCGTTTATGGGCAATGTCTTTACCAAAAATAACCGCTGGAATTCTAAAGTGATCAATTGGCACCAAGCTAGCACCTGATACACGCGAGTCGTGATCGGCTATTACAATAAATACCGTATCGTCCCAGTAGCTCGACTTTTTAGCTTTTTCGATAAATGTACCTAGCGCGTAGTCAGCGTATTTTGCCGCATTATTGCGGGTTTGTTTTTGTTTGTCGTACAGGGTTATTTTATCGTCAGGAAATTCATACGGGCTATGGTTGGAGCTGGAAAATATAAGACTTAAAAATGGTTTATTTTGTTTTTTAAGTTTAGTGAGTTCGATATCAGCTTGGTCGTATAAGTCTTCGTCTGATGCGCCCCACGAGCCATTAAAGTCTATTTTATTAAAGTTATTTGTATCTACAATATCTTTAAAGCCATTACCTAAAAAGAAGCTTCGCATGTTATCAAAGTGGCTTTCGCCGCCATAAATAAATTGGGTGTTATAATTTTGCCTCGCTAAAAAGTCAGCGATAGTAAAAAAGTCACGTTGTGATTTATCAAGCTTAACAACTGCACGCGAAGGTGTAGGCGTAAAGCCTGTAATTATCGCTTCAATACCACGCACCGAGCGCGTGCCTGTGGCATATAAATTATCAAACCCCCAACCTTGCTGATAAAGTGCGTCAATATTAGGTGTAAGTGGTAAACCGCCAAGTGTGCCTACATAGCGTGCCCCTAAGCTTTCTTGTAAAATAATGACTAGGTTTTTTGGTTTAGTATTATTCGTTGCGGTATGAAAGGTGTTTGTTGGCGCACTTTTATCAGTAAATGTGGCTTGGCTATCTTGCATATTATTGCGCACTATACTGAGCAGTTCATCTGCTGGCATTTTTCCGTAATAATCTTGGCTAGATTGCTCATTAGAGAGCTGCTTTACCGCAAATGCTACGCTATAAAGTGAGTTAAGGGTTAAGTCGTTAAGTAAGTGATCGGTCGAAAACGATACCATGGCTGGGTTAAGTGGTCTGTGCCCTAATGAATTACGCGCGCCTAAAATAGTTAAGCACACTAAAACTAACGCTAAAATTGATTGATTTAACCTTGTTAGTGACGACTTACTTTGCCATTGATGGCTAAATACTTTACCTGCAAATTTGCAGCTTAAAATAAGTGCTATAACAGCAATAAGTATTTCTAATTTATAGCCCGAAAGAATCATTTTAGAGACTTCTTTAGGGTAAATTAAATACTCTATAAATAAGCGGTTTGGGCGTAAATCATACTCGTTTATAAATGTAGGGGTAATCACTTCAAAAAAAACGAGTAAAGCAGACATACCCACTAAGTAAATTTTAATTAGGCTGCGTATTTTATTTTGCCAACCTACGCTTTGCATCAGTAAAGTAAGTAGCAATACGGGCATAATAATGTAGCTTAAAGTGGCTATATCAACTCTTAAACCACCTATAAATATAGACAACCACGCATGCGATCCAAATACACGCTCCCCTTGCCATACACTTAAACCAAAGCGAGCAAGTGTTAAAAAGCCAAGGGCTAAAACAGCAAATACAACAAAAATCCATACCGGGCCAAGTGCATTTTTCACCTGAGGTATTACTTTAACTATTAGCCCCGTTATTTTAGGTATAAAATTTAGCTTTAAGCCCATAATACAGCCCACCAAATAAGTGCGGCAATTAACATGGCTATAAACACACTGGCAGAGGCTATATCTTTAGCGAGACCCGAAAGCTCATGGTGTTCGCTGCCAATCCTATCAACTACAACCTCAACTGCCGTATTTACTAGTTCAGCAAACAATACAAAAAGCAGGCTGGCTATAAGTAGTAATTTATCGCTTAGTGCAATTTCTTGCAGATACACAAACACACCAAGTAACGAAAACAGTGCTAACTCTTGTTGAAACGCCGCTTCAAATCGACTCATCCATTTTAAGCCGTTAAAAGAATGGCTTAAGGTAAAAATAAGGCGCATTAAGCCTTGGCGTTTTGTAACGGTTTTATTGCTCATAGTTGTATTTCGCTTGGTGTTGTTTGGCAGCTCGCAAGTAGATCAAGCGATGCCTGATACGTTTTGCTGTTAATGCCAATTAAATTTAAAAGGGTGTGGAAAATATTGTTGTGTGAGCGTGCAGCATTGGTGTCTAAATTAGCTAAGCAGGTATTGGTAATGCGCTGATTATGCTCATCAGCCCACATATAAAGTGGTACGTGGGTTTGTGTGCTAGGCGCAAAGCTATACGGAAAGCCATGTAAATAAGCACCGCCCTCGCCAAGAGATTCACCATGATCTGACACATATAAAAATTGCTTATCTATATTGTTTGGCAGCGTTTTTAATTGCTCAATTACTTGGGCGTTAACAAAGTCGCTGTACGCAATGGTGTTGTCGTAGGTATTAACTAATTCATCAAATGAGCAATTTTGAATATCGCTTCTGTCGCAGGTTGGGGTAAATTGTTTAAATTGTTCAGGGTAGCGTTTAAAGTAAGTTGGCCCGTGCGAGCCCATCATATGCAGTACGATAACGGTGTTAGCTTGGGTTAAATTAGCCAGTTTGTGTTTAAGTGGAGCTAATAGCGCTTCATCAAAACAGTACTTACCATCACATAAAGTAGATTTTGTTGTAGGTATGTCGATAGTAACTACTCGCGTACATACGTCTTTACAGCCGCTGTTGTTATCAACCCAGAGTACATCACTGCCTGCGTGCTGGGCCAAATCAATCAAGTTTTGCTGGCTGTCGGCTTCGAGTCGATCAAAGTTTGTTTGTGTTTGCAACGAAAACATACAAGGTACAGATACCGCTGTAGCCGTGCCGCAAGACGCCACATTATTAAAGTAAGTAACGCCGTGTTTTTGGGTATAAAAATTGGTGTTACGTTTATAACCTTGATAAGCAAAGTTTTCTGCTCGTGCAGTTTCACCAACCACTATTACGGTTACGCTACTGGTATTAGGCGCAATTAGGGTAGGTGCAGCATCTATATTTTTAAATTCCATATTGGTATACAGCAGCTGATCGCGCATATATTTATAGCCGCTAGAGAGATACTGAAATGGAATAATTTCTTTTTTCAAAATGCGGTTATTGCGGCCCGTTGCAGCATAGTCGGCATAAAAGTTTGTAACCACCAATACTATAAGCGCCAAACACGCTACAACTAGCTTTACGCGGCTAAGTACTTCTTGGTGAGGGCGGGTAAAGTGTATTTTTATTTTGCTTAAAACAAAAACAGGCAGGGCACAAAACAGCAGTAAAAAGCCAATAAGCTGCGGATTTAAATAGCTTAATGCTTCGCTTGAATCAGTTTCGAAGGTGTTTTGGATCATAGAATAATCAAACACCACGCCATAATTTAAGGTGCCGTAAAGTACTGCACTGGAAATAACCAATAAAAAGTAATTAAGTGGCTTTAATAACCACCGAACCGACACTATCGAAAAAAATATAATTAGCAGGCAGAGTAGTAATAGCGGTACTGAAAATAAAAATAGCCACGAAAAAGAAGCTAAAGAAGTAATGGCGCTAAAAGAGCCATGAATGAATGGAATATTTATAACCAAACAATAGTAGCAGGCAATCATTACTACAAAAGCGTTGGCGCTACAGTGAATGTAAAACCGTTTACCACGATTAAGTTTTTGCTGTGTAGATATAGGACTAAGTGAATGCATATTTAGGCTCGTTTAAAACAACAACGCCATGTTATGCAACAACACTTAAGAACTGCTTAAGAGAAGCTACGCATTTCCTGAGGGGGTAAAATAAATTTATTCCCAGAGTATTATTAAAAATTAATCAAACCATAAAAAGGGCATATTAGAATAGGGAATTTATAGCGCTTAACTATTCACATAAAAAAACCATAGCAGGTAATTATAGTGAATATTAAAACCACTTAAATTGCTTATTTGTCTTTTATTTGAATTGAATTTGATGTTGACTTAAAGGGCTCAGCACGGTATTAATATAAAAAGAGAGCAAAGGAATAGCCTTTGCGATAATTTAACAACATTTGGTATTAATTACATGCTTGCAAACGCACTAAACCTAGTCCTGATTATTATCGTGGTGATTATTCCCGCGAGGGCTTCGTAGTGCTTTAAAAAACTTAAGCATTTAAAAGCCCTCCGCACTTAACCGTTCGGGGGGCTTTTTGGTTTTAGCGGCAAAATATGTGATTGAATTGTCACTGAGGAATGAGGGTTTTATTAATGACAGGCGCAGAATTAACAATAGATTTATTAGCCAAACACGGCGTAAAAGAAGTATTTGGCTACCCAGGCGGAGCTATTATGCCAATTTACGATGCCTTGTATGGCGCGCCAGTCAAGCACTACCTTACTCGGCATGAGCAAGGTGCAGGCTTTGCGGCAGTAGGTTTTGCTCGTAGTACGGGTAAATTAGGAGTGTGTTTTGCAACGTCAGGCCCTGGTGCCACTAACTTAATTACTGCTCTTGCCGATGCGATGATGGACTCAGTGCCATTATTAGCAATTACCGGGCAAGTGCCTACCGCAGCGATTGGTTCAGATGCCTTTCAGGAGGTAGATGTGTTAGGTATGTCGCTGTCGTGTACTAAGCACAGTTACATGGTAGAGCGAGCCGAAGACTTAGCCGAAATACTGCAAGAGGCCATGCACTTAGCGCAAAGCGGTCGCCCAGGGCCCGTACTCGTAGATATCCCAAAAGACATTCAAATGGCGCAAGTGCCATTTCAGCCTTGGCTAGCAGCAGACGAGTACTTACCAGAACTTGATTTAAAGCAAGTTGCTATTGCTAATCAACTGCTTAGTGAAGCTAAACAGCCGGTTGCTTATGTAGGTGGTGGAGTGCAATCAGCGGATGCACAAGCCCAGTTGATGCAGTTTTTAAATAAAACCCACATGCCAGCGGTTGCCACACTTAAAGCGCTGGGCAGTGTGTTACCCGATTACGAGTATTACTTAGGTATGCTAGGTATGCACGGCGGCCAAGCTGCTAACTTAGCGGTGCAAGAATGCGATGTACTAGTGTGTATTGGGGCGCGGTTTGATGACCGTGTTACCGGCAACTTAGCAAAGTTTGCTGCAAACGCTAAAGTAATTCATTTAGACATAGACGCCGCAGAAGTCGGTAAGCGTAAACCAGCAAAAGCTTCTTTAATTGCTGACTTAAAAACGTCCTTACCTGCATTAGAGTGCTTTGTAACTCCGCAAGCATGGTGCGATTATAACAAAGCAATGATGGTTAAATATGCATGGCGTTACGACTATCCGGGCGACAAGGTATTTGCACCCTATTTACTTAATCAACTTAGCCAACGTATGCCTAAAACGGGTGTCGTGTGCTGCGATGTAGGTCAGCACCAAATGTGGGTGGCCCAGCATATGAAATTTAATCATCCCAGTAATCACTTAAGTAGTGGTGGTGCAGGCACTATGGGCTTTGGTTTACCTGCGGCAATTGGTGCACAAGTAGCGCGCCCCGATGACTTTGTTATTACGGTATCTGGTGATGGCTCTATCATGATGAACATTCAAGAGTTGGCAACAATTCGTCGTAATAATTTACCAGTAAAAATACTTATTTTAGATAACCAACGCTTAGGTATGGTACGTCAATGGCAGGAGCTGTTTTTTGAAGAGCGCTACTCAGAAACTGACCTTTCAGATAATCCAGACTTTGTGCAGCTAGCAGCGGTATTTGGTATACCAGGGCAAACCATAACCCATGCTAATCAAGTTGACGATGCAATAACTGCACTGGTTAATAGTAAAGGTCCATACATAGTACATGCCTGCATTGATAATAAAGAAAATGTATGGCCGCTAGTACCACCAGGTGCAGCTAACGATGAAATGATGACGGGGAAAGCACAATGAAACATAGTTTAACAATCGCCTTAAAAAATCAAAGTATTGCTGTAGAGCGTTTTTTACGCGTAGTACGTCATCGTGGTTTTGACTTAACCCATTTTCAACTCAACATAGACGATGGCCAATACCATGTAACCATGACGGTAGACAGCGATAAGCCAATTCACTTATTAACCAGCCAGCTAAATAAGCTGGTGGACGTAAAAGCCGTTACTTTACAAAATTTACAGCAACAAGCGGTTTAAGTGTGCGCGCAGTAAACAATTGCAGAGTGGGTTAATAAACTTACTCAATAACTAAGAATGAGGAATGCTTGCTTATAAAGCAGCAAAACAGAGGTAACCATGGCAAAATTAAGAAGTGCAACAACAACCGAAGGTCGAAAACGTGCAGGTGCTCGTGCATTATGGCGTGCAACAGGAATGACAGATAGCGATTTCGGAAAGCCGATTATTGCGGTTGTAAACTCATTTACACAATTTGTACCTGGGCATGTGCACCTTAATCAGCTGAGCGAACTGATGGCTGAAACCATTACCCAAGCGGGTGGCGTGCCAAAAGAATTTAACACCATAGCTATAGATGATGGTATTGCTATGGGCCATGGTGGCATGTTGTATTCACTGCCATCACGCGACCTAATTGCCGACTCGGTTGAGTACATGGTTAATGGCCACTGCGCCGATGCGATGATTTGTATTTCAAACTGCGACAAAATTACCCCAGGAATGATGCTTGCAGCGTTGCGTTTAAATATTCCGGTTATATTTGTATCGGGTGGTCCGATGGAAGCCGGTAAAACTAAACTTGCTAATATCGATATTAAACTCGATTTGGTAGACGCCATGGTTAAAGGTGCAGATGAGTCGGTAAGTGATGCAGATTCAGAGCAAGTGGAGCGCTCAGCATGTCCTACATGTGGTTCGTGTTCAGGCATGTTTACTGCCAATTCTATGAACTGTTTACTTGAAGCCATTGGTTTAGCACTACCGGGTAACGGTACTACGCTAGCAACGCATAAAGACCGTAAACAATTATATGTTGAAGCGGGCGCACGCATTGTTGATTTGTGCCGCGAGTATTACCAAAAAGATAACCAAGAAGTATTGCCACGCGCGATTGCTAACAAAACAGCCTTTATGAACGCCATGGTAGTAGATATAGCCATGGGCGGCTCGTCAAATACGGTATTACATTTACTTGCTGCGGCGCAAGAGGCAGGTGTTGATTTTGATATGTCGCACATTGATGCACTATCTCGTAAAACGCCCTTTTTATGTAAAGTAGCACCCGCTACGCCAGAATATCATATTGAAGATGTACACCGCGCTGGTGGCATGATGGCAATTGTACGTGAGTTGGGTAAAGCAGGCTTAGTTGATATGTCGGTAAATCATGTCGCTGGGTCAACAATGGCTGAGCTAGTTAAAAAGTGGGATGCAACAGACCCAACTAACGAAGCTGCTCGCAAATTTTATCGTGCAGGCCCTGCGGGTATTCGCACTACTAAAGCAATGAGCCAAGAATGCCGTTGGGATGAGGGCGATAACGACCGCGAACATGGTTGTATTCGTAGTGTTGAACACGCTTTTCGTCAAGATGGTGGTTTAGCCGTACTGTCGGGCAATTTAGCGGTTGATGGCTGTGTTGTAAAGAGCGCGGGTGTAGTTGATGACATGCTACATTTTGAAGGTACTGCCGTGGTGTATGAGTCGCAAGATGATTCGGTAGAAGGTATTTTAAACGACGAAGTAAAAGCCGGCGATGTAGTGGTTATTCGTTATGAAGGGCCAAAAGGCGGGCCTGGAATGCAAGAAATGCTTTATCCAACCAGTTACTTAAAGTCAAAAGGCTTAGCAGAAAAATGTGCCTTGATCACTGATGGTCGTTTTTCTGGCGGCACATCAGGCTTATCAATTGGCCATGTATCACCAGAAGCGGCTAGTGGTGGTGCGATTGCCTACGTTGAAAACGGCGATAAAATAATTATTGATATTGCTACTCGCGAAATTACTTTAGCGCTTAGCGATGCAGAGCTCGAAGCTCGTAAACAAAAACAGCTAGCGCGTGGCAAGCAGGCTTATAAACCGCTTGATCGTCAGCGTTATGTATCATCTGCGCTTAAAGCATATGCGCTACTTGCTACCAGTGCCGATAAAGGTGCAGTGCGCGATTTAGCCAAACTAGAGGAGCTTAGTTAATTATGGTTTCTCAAGAACTCGATTATTTTCGTGCAATTATTCAAGCAAACATGGAGCCGCTGGCTAAAGTAACTGAGGTTAGCAAAATGGCCGAACTCAGTACTAAGCTGGGCAACCATGTGTGGCTAAAACGCGAAGACCAGCAGCCGGTGTACTCATTTAAATTACGTGGTGCATTTAATAAACTTAACAAGCTGCCTAAAGGCTCAGTAGTGATTACTGCATCTGCGGGAAATCATGCTCAAGGTGTGGCGCTGAGTGCCTCACATTTAGGGCATCAGGCAACTATAGTTATGCCAGTAACTACCCCAGAAATAAAAGTAAGTGCAGTGCGTGCACTTGGTGGTGAAGTAGTATTACATGGTCATCATTTTGATGCCGCTAAAGCCCATGCGCTAGAACTTACAGAGCAACTCAACGGTATATTTGTACCGCCATTTGACGACCCAGACGTAATTGTAGGGCAAGGCACAGTAGCCCGTGAGCTAATGCAGCAGTTAAACGAGCTTGATGCGGTATTTATTCCCGTTGGCGGCGGCGGTTTGCTTGCTGGTATGGCGGTATATATAAAATCACTGCGCCCTGATATTAAAGTAATAGGGGTAGAAGCCGACGAAAGTGCCTGCTTACAAGCCGCACTAAAAGCAGGTAAGCCAGTAGAGCTTGATAGAGTTGGTAGTTTTGCCGATGGTGTGGCGGTTAAAATTATTGGCACTGAAACGTTTAGATTAGCGCAAAAGTTTTGCGACGACGTAGTTACCGTAAGCAGCGATGAGATATGCGCCGCCATGCAAGATATTTTTGTATCTACGCGTGCCATTGCCGAGCCTTCAGGCGCGCTTGCCACTGCCGGGCTGAAAAAGTGGAGTCAGCAATCGGGGTTAAAAGGGCTGCATTTAGCTGCCGTGCTTTCAGGAGCTAATTTAAATTTTGATCGCTTACGTTATGTAGCAGAGCGCACCGCACTTGGCGAAAAAAACGAAGCGCTATTAGCCGTTACCATTAATGAAGAAAAAGGCAGTTTTAAACAATTTTGTGCCTCGTTAGGTGGGCGCGCTATTACCGAGTTTAATTATCGTTATGCAGGGCCCGGCGATGCGCAAATATTTGTAGGTATTGCGCTACGTCAAGGGTTACAAGAGCTAGAAGAGTTAAAGCGAGATCTAACCAATAACAATTATCAATTTTGCGACCTATCGGATAACGAACTCGCTAAGTTACATGTGCGTTATATGGTTGGAGGTAAAGCACCTGAGCAATTACATGAACGTTTATTACAGTTTGAGTTTCCTGAATACCCGGGCGCATTAGCACGCTTTTTAGATACCTTAGGCAGTAATTGGAATATTACTTTATTTCATTATCGTAATCATGGTGGCTCTACGGGGAATGTATTAGCAGGTTTTGCAATTGAACCAAGCCAATTTGATGTGTTTAATGAGCACTTAAATCGCTTAGGCTATAACGTACAAGATGAAACAAATAACCCGTGTTTTACCCAGTTTTTAACCTCGCAGCCTCAGGGCAAAAACGTCGATAAACTCGCTTCGGCATAACCCTCTTTATTAACAAGCACCTCGTTGAGGTGCTTGCTTTATCATGTTTTTTACATATTATTATCAATAAATAATAATATGCTTTGAGGGGAACTCGTTGCTAATTAAAGGACTAATCATTGTTTTAGGGCTTTTTTGTTGCCAGCTACAGGCGCAAGAACCGGTTACATTGCAATTAAAATGGACTCATCAATTTCAATTTGCCGGCTATTATATGGCCAAGCATAAAGGCTTTTATAAAGAGGTCGGGCTGGATGTAAATATACTCCCTGCCAAGTTAAGTATGCCCGACAGTTTTGATGCAGTAGCACAAGGTGAGGTGCAGTTTGGCATTGGTCATTCTGGTGTTTTACAGCAACGCATTGCCGGTAAACCTTTAGTGGCAATGGCTGCTATATTGCAGTTTTCCCCTTATTGCTGGATGGTTAAAGACAGCTCTGATATTTTTCATGCACGAGACTTTATTACTAAACGAGTCACTACCAGCGGTAAAAGAGAGAATACTGAGTTATTAATTATGCTCCAGCGCAGTGGTATTAATACTGACCGCTTAGCCCATTATGAAGGTGATAATCCGACCCGCGCATGGATTGACAATAAAGTAGATGCAATGCAAGTGTATGTAACCGACCTACCTTATTACATGGCGCAACAAGGAATTGCCCACAGACTTATTTGTCCGCAAAGGTACGGTATGGATCTGTATGCCGATATTTTGTTTACTAGCCAAAGTATGCTTAAAAACCACCCGCAAACAGTAGAAAGCTTTTATCAGGCAAGTCTTAAAGGTTGGCGTTATGCAATGATGAATATGGATGAAGCGATAGCAGTAACTCAGCAATATGCACCGCATAAAAGCCCCCATCAGCTAGCTTATGAAGCCGAGGTATTAAAAGGCTATGTTACAGTACCCAGTACTCACCTAGGTAATATGTCGATGGCAAAGTGGCGCTTAATAGCTGATTTATATGGTATTGAACAAAGTGATTTTGACAAAGTAAAAGCTAGTTTTATATATAAGTATCAGGAGCCCGAAAGATTACAGCTTTCATGGATGTTACTGGCAGCAATTATTATCAGCATTATTTCTATCCCGCTGTATTTACGTTTAATCTTCAAAAAATAACCACTTAATGACAGTGGGCTGAGCTGCTATAATTAATTGTGTTTATTTATTTTAAGTTGATATGACCTTAGCTGAGCAGTTTTCTGCACTTGATTCTCTCCTTATGCGTAATCGCCAATATTGGCAATGTACGGCATTTGATTTTGATGCACTACCTTGGCCTGAGCTACAAGAGCCTTTAAATAATTTAACGGATGAAGAAGTTGCCCAATTAGATGGCAATGAAGAACAGTTATATCAATTTTTTGAGCCGCATATTGAGCAACTTGAACAGCTGGTAAATTTGTGTGAGTTACCAACAGCGAACTTAACGCGCAGTGACTATCCGTTTTGGCTTAGTAACGGTATAAAAGGGCGGAAGTTTCAGCAGCTGCAAGATTTTGTAGCGGCTTTACCCAGTAGTACCAAGCCTGTTTTAGAATGGTGTGCGGGTAAAGGACACCTCGGGCGTATGCTAGCGTTTAATGGTGCTAAAAGCGTGCACAGTATAGAGCTGCAACCGCAATTATGTGAGCAAGGGCAGCACAGTGCAAAGCAGCAAGGCTTAGCTATGCACTTTAGCCAAGCAGATGTATTGAAGGATGACATTACTGCTTTTTTTAAAGCCGATATGCACGCAGTCGCTTTACATGCTTGCGGCGGTTTACATCAAGCTTTTATGCAGCAGGCCAGTGTAGCTAAAGTCTCTAACATTAGTTTTTCTCCTTGTTGTTATCATTTATTTACCCCAGATAATTACCTAGCAATGAGTACGCTTGCACAACAAAGTCTCCTTAACTTAACTCATCGCGACTTAAAGCTCGCACTTCAAGAAATGGTCACCGCGCCTTCACGCATAGTTAAAGTGCGTAACACTGAAGTTGCATGGCGACTCGGGTTTGATGCCCTGCGAAAATCGATTACTAATGAGCAACATTACGTCAGTGTGCCGTCGGTTAACAAGGCGGTGTTTTCAGATTCATTTAAATCGTTTTGTGCATGGGCTGCAAACAAAAAGTCGTTAAAGTTGCCGCAAGAAATTGATTATAATAAGCTTTTACTTATTGGGCAGGACAAAATAAAAGTAACTGATCGTATTGAACTGGTTCGACATGTGTTCAGAAGAGCAATAGAAGTTTGGCTTGTGCTCGATCGTGCTTTATATTTACAGCAGCAAGGCTATCAAGTCAGTATTAAAACGTTTTGCGCAAAACAGTTAACACCGCGCAATATTTTGATCTTGGCAAATTACCCGTCTTCGAACTGAAAAGAGATGCAATGAGAAAGCTAAAAAATTTATTCGACAATAATAAGCGTTGGGCAGATCGCACTAGTAAAGCGGATCCTGACTTTTTTAAAATACTATCAATGCAGCAAAATCCAGAGTACTTATGGATTGGTTGTTCCGACTCCCGCGTGCCAGCCAATCAAATTGTAGATTTACTCCCAGGTGAGCTATTTGTACATCGTAACGTAGCAAACGTAGTTGTACATACAGATCATAACTGTTTATCGGTAATGCAATATGCTGTTGAAGTATTAAAAGTTAAACATATTATGGTGGTGGGGCATTATGGTTGTGGTGGTGTACAAGCAGTACTAGATGAAGCCCGCTTTGGCTTTATTGATAATTGGCTGCGCCATGTTGGTGATGTAAAAGAGAAGCACCTAGAGCAATTAAATGCAGTGCCTGAAAAAGAGCGTTTAAGCCGTTTAATAGAGCTTAATGTAATTGAGCAGGTACGTAATGTAGCGCGTACTAATATAGTACAAGACGCATGGGCACGTGGACAAAGTTTATCGATTCATGGTTGGGTTTACGGCCTAGAAAATGGCCACCTACATGACCTAGAGTCAGTAGTAACTTGTGCATCAGAAGAAGCCGACACTTATAAAAAAGCCGTGCAACACGTGTTTTCAAAACTTGGCCATGGATAATTAAAGCGATGACAAAAACGGCGGTAATTATAGGTGCAACAGGGTTAGTAGGAAATGAGTTATTAAAAAAGTTACTACAAAGCGCGTATTTTTCTAATGTAATTGCCTTAAGCCGTCGTGCGCTAAGCATACGTCATCCAAAACTCGTTAATCATATAATTGAGTTTGATGAGTTAACTCAATATGCTGCATTATTTAAAGGCGATGTGTTTTTTTCTTGTTTAGGTACTACTAAAAAGCAAGCCGGCTCAATTGCGGCGCAGCGAAGAGTTGATTTTGATTATCAATTTATTGCCGCGCAATTAGCCGCAAGTAATGGTGTGCAACATTACTGCTTGGTGTCATCAAGTGGTGCAAATGCGCACAGCACTAGCCCTTATTTAAAAATGAAGGGGCAACTAGAGCAGCAGGTTAAGCAACTGCCTTTTGCACGTATCAGTATTTTTCAGCCGTCGTTATTATTAGGTAACCGTAAGCAGTTTAGAGTGGCTGAGAAAATTGGCAGTGTTATTTTACCCATTATAACTCGTCTGCCACTTTTAAAACGCTATAAACCAATAACTGGGGAGCAAGTAGCGCAAAAAATGCTGGTTGTGAGTTGCGCGCAGCAGAGCAATTTAGCTTACTATGTACTTGATGAGCTATTTAACCTGAGCTCCGGATAATAAATCTATCTCAAGCAGCTATTTTCAGCGCTAACTGCGTTGAATTTACTTGCAATAGGCCAGCTATTGACGCGTAAATTCG
>NZ_JADYXG010000028.1:21678-33519 GCF_015864415.1 Pseudoalteromonas sp. SCQQ13
TTCTGGCTAGAGAAAATAAATATAATTATAATTCAATATGTTAGTAAATTCCTTAACTAGAGTTCAGGTTATTTAATTAATTAGCACTATTACAAAACAAAAAAGCAGCCTTGGCTGCTTTTTTACTTTAAGCGTATATATTATTCAGCATTTGGCTGAGTGCTAAGTTGTTGCTCTAACAGTGCAACTTTAGCTTCAAGCTCAGTTAGCTTTTCGCGTGTACGGATCAGTACTTGGCTTTGTACATCAAACTCTTCACGACTTACAAAGTCCATCTCAGCAAGCTTGTTTTGTAAAACTTGTTTGGTTTTACCTTCGAGTGTATCGGCTAAGTTTTTTACGCCTTGTGGCATATTACTAGTGATTTGCTTTGCAATTTCTTCAAGTTTTGCTGGATTAATCATGTTCGTCCCTTGGCTGTTGCCCAGAATTTATAATAACTAATATTACCTTATAGCCAGTGTATTTAACACAGGTTGATCTTTATCGAATTAATTAGTGCAATTGCTATGCTCGCTGTAATGGTTACGTTAAAATTGCCCGTCTTTTTAAATCTCTTTGGTCGTTATGAAACTCAATCCTAAACAAGATGAAGCGGTAAAATATATTAGTGGGCCATGCTTAGTGCTTGCTGGAGCTGGCTCTGGTAAAACGCGTGTTATTACTAATAAAATCGCATATTTAGTGAAACAGTGTGAGTATAAAGCGCGTAATATTGCCGCGGTTACTTTTACCAATAAAGCTGCTAAAGAGATGCGTGAGCGTGTTTTGCAAACACTTGGCAAGCAAGATGCCAAAGGGCTTTGGGTATCTACATTTCATACGCTGGGTTTAGAAATTATCAAAAAAGAACTTAGTACACTGGGCTTTAAGCCGGGTTTTTCGCTATTTGACGATCAAGATACCAACCAGTTATTAAATGATTTAACCGAAGACGAACTTAAAAATGATAAAGACCTACTCAAGCTATTAAAAATGGCAATTGGTAGCTGGAAAAACGAATTAATTTTACCAGAGCAAGCAATCCGCGAAGCGCGAGAGCCACAAAAAGCATTATTTGCACAGCTTTATG
Source organism: Pseudoalteromonas sp. SCQQ13 (assembly GCF_015864415.1). Taxonomy (NCBI): domain Bacteria; kingdom Pseudomonadati; phylum Pseudomonadota; class Gammaproteobacteria; order Alteromonadales; family Pseudoalteromonadaceae; genus Pseudoalteromonas; species Pseudoalteromonas sp. SCQQ13. Next base: position 22,751 of record NZ_JADYXG010000028.1, read on the forward strand.
GTCGCTATCAAAACCAGTTACGTGCTTACAATGCACTAGATTTTGATGACTTAATAATGATCCCTACTTTGCTCCTTACTAATAATGCCACCTCACGGATGCGCTGGCAGCAACGCTTTAAATACTTGCTGGTGGATGAGTACCAAGATACCAATACCAGCCAATACCAACTTGTTAAGCTGTTAGTAGGTGAGCGCGCCCGCTTTACTGTGGTAGGCGATGACGATCAATCGATATATTCATGGCGCGGTGCGCGTCCGCAAAACTTAGTGTTATTAAGTAAAGACTTCCCCGGGCTTAGACTTATTAAGCTGGAGCAAAACTACCGTAGTGCAGGGCGAATACTAAAAGCGGCTAATATATTAATTGCCAACAACCCGCACGACATTGAAAAAAAGCTGTTTAGTGAGCTCGGTTATGGTGAGCCAATAAAAGTAATTGGTTGTCGTGATGAAGAGCATGAGTCTGAGCGCGTAGTGGCTGAAATTATTTCGCATAAGTTTATGAAACGCACTAGCTACAAAGATTACGCTATTTTATATCGCGGTAATCACCAAGCGCGAGGCTTTGAAAAATCGTTAATGAGTAACCGTATTCCATACAAAATTAGCGGTGGTATGTCGTTTTTTTCGCGCTCAGAAATTAAAGATATTATGGCCTACTTACGGCTGCTGGTTAATCAAGACGATGACAATGCATTTTTACGAATAGTAAATACACCACGGCGCGAAATAGGCACGGTGACACTTGAAAAGCTGGGCACGCTCGCAAATGAAAAGCACATGAGTTTATTTGCTACCTGTTTTGATAATGACCTAGGTTATAGGCTAAAAGGGCGTGGTTTGAACGCACTTACTGGGTTTGCACGTTGGGTTGTGGAGCTATCAGACAACGCGGTGCGCGGTGATACCCTAGAAGCGGTTAAAGATTTAGTGCGTAACATTAACTACGAAGCGTATTTATACGAGTCATCACCTAGTGCCAAAGCGGCTGAAATGCGGATGAAAAACGTATCGGAGTTATATCGGTGGATCACCGACATGCTAACCGGCGACGCCGATAACGAGCCCATGACCTTGGCCGAAGTAGTGAGCAAACTTACATTACGCGATATGTTAGAGCGTAACGAAGAAGAAGATGAAGCCGACGCGGTGCAGTTATCAACCTTGCATGCATCAAAGGGACTAGAGTATCCGTACGTGTTTATGGTGGGTATGGAAGAGGGCTTGCTACCGCATCAGGTAAGTATTGATGAGGACAACGTAGATGAAGAGCGTCGCCTTGCGTATGTTGGGATCACCCGAGCTCAACAAGAGCTCACCTTAACTTATGCTAAAATACGTCGTCAATTTGGCGAAACATCACAAACAGAGCTCAGTCGTTTTGTACAAGAACTACCACAAGACGATTTAGCATTCGAGAATAAAAAAGCACCTAATAGCCAAGCCGAGCGAATGGAAAAAGGTCAGGCGCGTGTGGCTAATCTACGCGCTATGCTTAAAAAACCTGAATAAATTGGTTAACGTTGCAGTGATTCAGAGTGACTAATAGAGGGCTGCAAACTACTGTTAAGTGCAGACTGTTTACCGATAAAAAATCCTAGACCGTGTTTATCTAATAGAGCTCTAAAATTTAATATAGCAGGGCCTTTTGCTATTACTTTAGTGTTTTTAATTTTAGTAATGGCAAGTACTCCCTGCAGTTGTAGGTCGTAGCTAGCTTGCTGCAAAATACGTTTACTAAATGTCGAGCTTAGTAGTAGGTAGTCAAAATCAATTTCGCTAAGTAAGTTAAGCTCGCATTTATCTTTAGCAAAATTATTTAACCCAATAGAGTAGCCATTTAAAGATAATTGCTTTAAATTTTCAATTTGTGTTGCACTAGCATAACGAATTTCTTGCTCGTCAAAGAGTAAGCAAAGCTGTGTTTTGTTTTCGCATTGGCTCAAAGCATCAGTAAATAAATTAAACTCAGGATGGGCCAATAACAAACTAGAGCAAGGTAGTAAGCCGACGTTTAAGTTAGCGTTACTTGTTTGTGTGTATGCTTGTTGCAGTAGCTGAAGTTCAACATTAAGATGTTGCTCTTTATCGCAGGCAAACTTTTTTAGAATATCAAAACTGGTATAGCCCAATATAGGGTGCTCGCCAAATGCCTCTAGCAATGACTCAGACTGGCAATTTTCATCAAGAGTAATGATCTCAGAACTTCTAAAATTCATTGGTAGCTGTTCAAGGTAATGCAGTACTGGTGATTGCTGCTCTGGTATTGCTTGCGTTAATAGCGGGTGGAATAGCTCATAGCGGTTTCTACCTGAGTTTTTAGCGTAGTACATAGCGGCATCGGCATCACGAATTATTTCATCCGTATTTTTATAGCTTTGGTTAGAGTAAGTTATACCAATACTTGCACCACTTTGCAGTGACGAGCCTTTAAAACAAAATGGTTCTGCCATTAAGTTAATTATTCTATTTGCAACATCTTCAGCTTGTTGAGGCTCGGTTAAATGAGTCAATAAAATTACAAACTCATCCCCCCCTAAGCGCGCTAATAAGTCGTGCTCGCGAATACACTGCGAAAATAGCTTACTCACGCTAATTAAAAACTGATCCCCGGCATGATGGCCAAGTTGGTCGTTAATACTTTTAAACTTATCTAAATCAATAAATAATACGGCAAAGTGTTGCTCTACAAAGCGATGATATTCTTGCAGGGTTTTTTCAAGTTGAGTTAAAAATAAGCTTCGGTTAGCTAAACCGGTCAGCGAGTCGTGATGCGCGTCGTGATAAAGCTGCTGCTCTATTTTTTTTCGCTCATCAATTTGCATTTGTAAATGTAGGTTAGCTTGGCGTAACTCTTTAGTTTTTTCGTCAACCCGAAACTCAAGCTCCTGATGACTCTTTTTAAGTGCGATATTAGCTAATTTTGTTTGTAATACTGTAGCAATTTGATGGGATACAAAGGTGATGAGTTCGCAATCATCTTGGCTAAAAATATGTTTATTGTTATACGCTTGGCAAACAATTAAACCAATAACACCTTGTGATGTTTTTAATGGTGCGCCAAGCCAACTAGTAGCCATTTGCTTTTCAGGCACAGGTGAAGTGCGTTGTACTGTGCCATCTTGTATAAGCGCTTTTGCTCTATCGGGATGTATAAGCTGAGTTTCTTCGGTGCTAATTACCAGCTCACTATAGCCTTTAGAAAAACGCCTTGATTGAGGGTTCTTTTTAAATTCATCTACGTAATAAGGAAAGCTTAGCCAGCCAGAATCTTTGTTATAAAGTGCAATATAAAGGTTATCAGCATAGGTTATCGACTTTATAATTTCATGCAGTTGTAAATATACATCATCAATATTTTTAGCTTGTGTTGCCAGCTCCGATATTTTAAATAAAATTTGCTGGCGTTGTAGGGCTCGTTTACGTTGTTCGACTTCAAGGTTAAGCGCTGCGTTACTTTGTGTAAGTGCTTGGGTGCGAATTTTAACTTCGGCTTCGAGTTGCTCGCGCTTTTTTACTCGCTCTATTGCGGTAGCTAAGTACAGCGACATAACCTCTAGTAATTGTATTTGTTGAGGGCTGTATCCTTGCTCTGTGTCGTAACTTTGTGCTGCAAGTACGCCTATAATGCTTTTTTCTTGAAATACAGGCACGCCAATCCAGTGCTCAGCAGGCGTACCTAAAGCTTTAAATAAACCATTATTAGCAGCATCTTGCATTTGTTGCTTAGTAAAGTAGGTTGTTTTACCTTGTTTAAATACATAACCAGTTGCACCTTCGTTAAAACTATTATGCTGATTAAGGGCAATAGCAAGACCATCTTTTTCGTCTGAAAAATAAGAAAGTTCTAATAAGTTTGTGTGTCTGTTGGAAAGTACAACATAAAAACTTTTGCTTGGTACGTACTTTTGCAAAATATCGTGTATAGCGGGATAGAGTAAGGTAAGTTCTGCAACCGTGCTGGCTTGCTCTGATAATAGGATCAGGGCATTTTGTAGATGATGTGCATGCTTGTACTTTTTCAGTAGCGCTTTAAGACGTTTATTTTGATGCGCTAAGTTACTAGGTACTGTTAATTTATCTTCCAATGATGTTAACCAGCTGTGTTTTTATTGTATACTAATTGCGCTTATAATTTCATTTTTAACTATTAGCGTCAAGTATATATTCGTTAAAATAGCGGTTAAAAGTAGATAAAAAGCATTAAAAAAGGCTTACCTTAGGTAAACCTTTTTATTTATTGATTTTAGTAGGCTTTTACTTAGTTGTCATAAAGTTAATTGCGGCACTAATTTCGTCTTCAGAACAATCCATACAAGTACCTTTTGGCGGCATTGCATTAAAACCATTCAGTGCGTGATCGAGTAATACATCATTACCTTTAGCAAGGCGAGGTGACCAATCATCAGCCGATTTAGGTGCGCCTAACGCACCAGTACCGTGACACGCAAAACATGAAGCTTGATATACTTGCTCGCCAGAACGTGGGCCAGTAGGGGCTGCAGGAGCGGCCACTTTGTCACCCTCAAGGTATACAGCACCAATCGGTGCGAGACGTTTTTTGATTGCATCGGCAGTCATAGAGTTATCATATGGCTGTGCGTATGCGGTGGTTGCTAGCATTAGTAATGCTGCAGCTGATAGTTTTTTCATTTTGCCTTGCCCACTTCAATTTGAACGTGATCAATCACGATTGTAAATGACGGAATTTAAAACAATTATAACTCCCCTAAGCAATTTATAAAATGCTAAGAGTAGATTTTATTGATTAAATCGACTAAAGATTGCGTTAACTCAATAAAAACAGCAGTTTACTAAATGGTTAAACAGAGTAACTGTTATTCTAAGTTACAAAAATCTAAATAGATCATATTGCTCAAAAATCAGCTTAGTGCGAGCACTTCACTCACCAGTTTAGCTATTCCAGCATCGGCATCGAGTATAGATTGTGCCAGCATATAGGCTGGTGTTGTTACTAGCTTGTACTGCTGATCTACAACAATATCATCTACTGCGCAGGTGACATGCTGAGCACCTAGGGTGTTAAGTGCATTAGCTGTGTCACTATCATTACCTATAGTTAGGTGTGCTTGCTGATAAATAAAAGGAATTAAATTAGGAGCAATACACATATAGCCCGCTGCTTTATTGGTATTGGCAAACGCTTTACAGGCATGTAACACGTCAGCATTAATACTTGCCTGTGGCCCTTTTATAGCAAAGTCAGATAGATTTTTTGCAGCACCAAAACCACCCGGTACAATTAAAGCGTCAAACTGTGTAACGTCCAGCTCAGTAATCGCTTTTACTTCGCCGCGAGCAATACGCGCTGCTTCTACAAGTACATTACGATTATCGGTGGTTTCTTCACCAGTGAGGTGATTAATGGTGTGATGCTGCGCTATATTGGGTGCAAAGCATTGATAACTTGCACCATTTTTTGCTATGTGTAATAAAGTCAAAACGGCTTCATTAATTTCACTACCATCATAAACGCCACAACCGGCTAAAATTACTGCAACTTTTTTCATTTTTTATCTGCTCCGTTTAAGTCGGCAAACTAAAATTTAGTTCGATAGATTAGGGTCTGTTAACCTTTGGGGATTAAAATTTGTTCAAACTAGGAGCGATTTGATCGCGGCGCGAGGTTTGTAACCTAGTAGGCTCGATAACTGCTCCTGCGTTATTCTACTGGCTTACATCTATGTGTAAATAAGTAAAAACAGAGCAAAGCTTTTGCATCCTGCTCATGCCCCTAACAAAGAGTTAATCGCCCCTAGACAGAACCCTTCGGGCAGCGCATGTTTGGTATTAATGCTGCGTTATCGCCTATTTATGGGGAATAACCACACCACATAGGCTCTGCCTTGTCTAAATACCAAACACACTGCTGCAAACTCAATCTTGAAAGATCAACAGACCTTCAAGTTTAACATGGCAAAAATAATCTGTTTGAAAAATTATTTGTATAGTTACTGTTCGCTAAGCGAGTGATCATAGGGTATATGCCATTTGGTGATCAACCACAGTGAAAAAAATTATAAAGGATCGCTATGATCTTTGATCCATTATGCTAGAATGCTCGTCCAGTTATTTAAATGGATGCAAATAATGGCAATGACTAACAGCGGATGTAACGCTTAAAACTTTTTTCCACATTGGTAAAAAAATAATAAAAAAAGAACCTCGTATTATCTTTTTTAGTAAAAACAACCAGTTAACTTTATTTCTAAGCGTTTTTTAATGCTTTGGAAGAATGGCCTGTGGCTGTTATCTACAAAGTTATCCACAGTTTGTTCTGAATTAATCAACATCAGTAGTATTAATTCGCAGTCGTTTTATTCACTGCCTTATGGCATGCTTATAATTATCTTACTTTTTGTATTTAGGATCCAAATTCACCATGGCTCAGATCCCCGAAAACCCACTTATTTTAGTTGATGGCTCTTCATATTTATTTCGTGCTTATCATTCACCGCCACATTTAACTAACTCAAAAGGTGAAGCGACCGGAGCGATATATGGTGTGATCAACATGCTAAAAAGTTTGATCAGACAATATGATCCCTCGCATATGGTGGTTATATTTGACGCTAAAGGCAAAACCTTTAGAAATGACATGTATAGCGAATATAAAGCGAACCGTCCGCCAATGCCAGATGACTTACGCACGCAAATAGCGCCAATCCATCGTATTATTAAAGCAATGGGTTTTCCGCTTATTAGCATTGAAGGTGTTGAAGCCGACGATGTAATTGGTACGTTTGCGCGCATAGCTTCAGAGCAAAAGCGCCATGTACTGGTTTCTACCGGCGATAAAGATATGGCGCAGTTGGTAAATGAACATGTAACGCTTATAAACACCATGACCGACAGTATCTCGGATCCTGTTACTGTAGTTGAAAAGTTTGGTGTGGGCCCAGAACTTATTATCGATTATTTAGCTTTAATGGGCGATAAAGTAGATAACATTCCAGGGGTAGAAGGGTGTGGTCCTAAAACTGCGGTTAAGTGGTTAGAAAAATACGGATCGCTACAGGGCGTTATGGATAATGCCAGCGAGATCAAAGGTAAAATAGGAGAAAAGTTAGCAGCTGCGCTAGATCATCTGCCTTTAAGCTATCAACTTGCTACTATTAAGTGTGATGTTGAGGTTGAGTCGGATCTTGATACCTTTAAGTTACAAGAGCCCAATAAAGATGAGCTAATCGCGCTTTATGGTGAATGTGAATTTCGTCGTTGGTTAGCTGAGTTACTCGATAACCCTAAAGATACCGAAACACACTTAGCTGTTCCCACTGAGGCTAACGAAGTACCAAAAGTAGCAGAGGCACAATACGAAACTATTTTAACCGAGAGCCAGTTTGATGCATTAATAGAGCAGCTAAATGATGCTGAGCTATTTGCCTTTGATACAGAAACAACCAGCCTTGATTACATGCAAGCACAGTTAGTAGGTATGAGCTTTGCGGTAAAAGCCGGTGAAGCTGCTTATTTACCCGTTGCTCACGACTATCCGGGTGCACCTGAGCAACTAAGCCTTGAGTTTGTAATGCAAAAATTAGGACCTATTCTAGCCGATGCCAAAAAAGCTAAAGTAGGGCAAAACCTTAAATACGATAAAAGCGTATTAGCAAATGCGGGTTATGAATTAAACGGTATTAAGTTTGATACCATGCTTGAATCGTATGTGCTTAACAGTGTGGGTACGCGCCATGATATGGATTCACTGGCACTTAAATTTTTAGGCCATAAAAATATCAGCTTTGAAGATATTGCTGGTAAAGGTAAAAAGCAACTTACTTTTAATCAAGTAGAGCTAGAAAAAGCCGGCCCCTATGCCGCTGAAGATGCAGATATTACGCTGCGTTTACACCAAGTTTTATGGCCAAAATTAGCCGCTGACGAAAAACTAAAATCAGTATTCGAAGATATAGAAATGCCACTGGTTAATGTTATTTCTGATATTGAACGCACTGGTGTAGCAATAGACAGCAAAATGCTTGCTGCGCACAGCCAACGCTTAGGCGAGCGTTTATTGGAGCTGGAAAAAGAAGCGTATGAAATAGCGGGTGAACCATTTAATTTAAGTTCTCCAAAACAACTACAAGTATTGTTGTTTGAAAAACTGGAACTGCCAATAATTAAAAAAACGCCTAAAGGCGCGCCTTCTACCGCAGAAGAAGTATTACAAGAATTAGCGCACGACTATCCACTGCCTAAAGTAATTATTGAGCACCGTGGTTTATCAAAGCTTAAATCAACCTATACCGACAAATTACCGTTAATGGTTAACGAGAAAACGCAGCGTGTGCATACCTCGTATCATCAAGCCGTAACGGCAACTGGGCGTTTAAGTTCAACCGATCCTAATTTACAAAATATTCCAATTCGCTCAGAAGAAGGGCGTCGTATTCGTGAAGCGTTTATAGCGGCCGATGGCTATAAAATTGTCGCTGCCGATTATAGCCAAATTGAGCTACGTATAATGGCGCATCTTTCACAAGATAAAGGTTTATTAAGTGCGTTCGCTAATGGTTTAGACGTGCACAGTGCCACTGCAGCAGAAGTATTTGGTGTAAGTTTAGAAGAAGTGACCAGCGATATGCGTCGTAAAGCTAAAGCGGTTAACTTTGGCTTAATTTATGGCATGTCGGCATTTGGTTTAGCACGTCAGCTGGATGTGCCACGCCATGAAGCGCAGCATTATATTGATAAATATTTTGAGCGTTTCCCAGGTGTTTTAGAGTATATGGAAACAACGCGTGAAAAGGCCGCTGAAAGCGGTTATGTAGAGACTATTTTTGGACGCCGTTTATATTTACCAGAAATAAAAGCCCAAAATGGTGCACGAAGAAAAGGAGCTGAGCGCGCAGCAATCAATGCGCCAATGCAAGGCACTGCTGCCGATATCATTAAAAAGGCAATGTTAAGTGTACACAGTTGGGTATACGAGCAAGCTCCCAATACCGTTAAGCTATTAATGCAAGTACACGATGAGTTGGTATTTGAAATTAAAACAGACTGTGTTGATGCTTACACAAAGCATATTTGCGAACTAATGTCGCAAGCGGCTACTCTTGATGTACCACTTATAGTTGAAGCTGATGAAGGCGACAACTGGGAACAGGCTCACTAAGTTTATATAATAAAATGACAAAAAAGTGCCTAAGGGCACTTTTTTTATGTCAGTATAAAAATATTAATTACTTAAATAAATAGCCGCATTAGTTACATAAAAGTTAACTAAAGAAAAGACCGATGTTAAATCATAAGGTGTTGGCAAATATACACAAATTATCTAGAATTTTATTGTACTAGTGCGCTGGCTTTTGTTAAAGTCGCGCCGTCCTCATCCTGTAGGACATCCTGTTGATGATGCATCTGCGAAGATGCAATTATTCATAGCTTCTCCCCAGTTTGCTATACCGGCCTATCATATATTTGATGGGCCGTTTTTTATTCCTAACCTTAATTATTCTCCATTTATTATTCTATAATTACACTTAATCCTTTAGGTGATACCATCATAAGCTCATAAAAAGTACTTTCTATTCATTTGTGGTTCTAATGAATAGGGTATTGTTCATTTATAGAAGGAATTCGTCATGTTTAAAGCATTAGCTATTGCAGGTTTGTCGTTATCAAGTTTAGTTATTTCTAATATCGCTCAGGCCGATTGGCAGTTAGTAAACGATAAAAGCCAATTAAGCTTTGTTTCTATCAAAAAAAATAGTATTGCTGAAGCAAATCACTTTACTAATATTGAAGGCAAGTTATCAGATAAAGGTGAGTTTAGTGTAAATGTAGACTTAACCTCGGCAGAAACACTGATCCCCATTCGTAATGAGCGTTTAACAAAATTATTATTTGAAGCCGATACATTTGCAAATGCCATATTAACCGCAGATCTAGCATCGCAGCTCAGCAGTATTAAAAAACCTGGCCAGTATGTGCTTAAAGGGATTAATGCGGAACTTGATTTTCATGGTAATAAAAAGCCGCTTACTATAGATGTGCTGGTTAGCAGTGCAGAAAATGGTGATTTAAGTGTGTCTTCTTTCAGTCCTATTATTATTAATAGTAATGATTTTGCAATTACAGAGGGCATTATGGAATTACAAAAATTAGCGGGTTTACCGTCAATTGCGACTGCCGTACCTGTTACTTTTGCACTGACATTTAAAAAGCAGTGATTTCCCTTAGCCAACTAAGCAAGCAATTAAGCGAGCCAAGCAAACCCTTTGATAGTTGGCAACCAACTCACTGTGGATCATTGCCAATGGTTATTAACGACCAAGGGCAATGGTTTTATGCTGGCAGTGAAATAACACGCCCGGCTATGGTAAAGCTGTTTGCCTCGGTATTGTGTAAAGAGGGTGAGCAGTTTTATTTAAAAACGCCGGTCGAAAAAATAGCCATCACGGTTGAAGACGCCCCCTTTATTATTGTTGCCTGGCGATTTGAAAATACCGAGCAAGGACAAGTGCTTTGTTGTATAGATAACCTAGACAGACAATGGCTCATCAGTGCTGAGCAACCTATATATATACAAGACTACAAAGATGCAGCCGTGCCTTATATACAACTCCCTTATGGGTGCTGTGCACGCGTGGCAAGAAGTGTATTTTATCAATGGGCAGAAATAGCCCAGACAGACAAACAGGGTTGTTTTATAACATCTGCCGGGGAGTAATGCCGATCAGTTAAGTAATAAAAAGCTTGACGATCGGTAAAATGAGATCAGAATCCTATGATCACAGGTCA
>NZ_JADYXG010000029.1:0-593 GCF_015864415.1 Pseudoalteromonas sp. SCQQ13
TGATAAGGTTCACGCCAGCGCTAACATTAAGAAAAACACGGTTCGGATTTCTGCTCGAACCACTACGTTAACTCAACCAATGGAGGCGGCAATTCCTCTCGGCACTAAAGTACCGAGTATTCTTGCCGTAAACTGATGAAAAAAGTTTCACTAACTTTAATTTTACTCTGCGGTATTAGCTTCCAACCGAAAGCTCAAAATTTGGATCTTCAGGTTAATAAATACTCTCAAGCCAAGCGTGTGGAGTCGTTTGAATTAAACAACGTCCAAAGAAGTACATTGCAAACTATTATCCATAATGCTGAGATAGATAAACAAATAGATGCTGAATATGAAAGCGGGGTTATAGATACATTCGGAGATTTGAGTAGAAAAATCCCTTACAAGGGTAGTGAAATTATCAACGTAAATCTAAAGAGCAGTAAGAGCGGCTTAGATAACTACACTCTAAAACCAATTTACATCGCTTATGGCGGTGATTTAAAGTTAAGGAGAGTAGAGTTCGAATCTAAAAACAAAAAAATTAAAGCTAGGCTGTATTCATTTATGGAAAGTGACGAAAGTAATTCGCCTTCAACACTTTATTATGAATT
>NZ_JADYXG010000029.1:603-32804 GCF_015864415.1 Pseudoalteromonas sp. SCQQ13
AAAAAAAAAAAAAAAATTAAAGCTAGGCTGTATTCATTTATGGAAAGTGACGAAAGTAATTCGCCTTCAACACTTTATTATGAATTCATTATTAATATGAATGAAAAAGAAATGTTTATAAAGCTCTCAAAGGATTGGCAGGTTATTAGCGCCACCGAAACACAGCAGCTGAAAACCCCTTCCGTATCTGGTAATGACACAATCGACGTGAGGTATGGCTTAACTGAACAGAAACTAGTTGCGGCCTCTATTAAGTCAGGCGTCTCGGAGTCTATAAACGGATGGACAGTGAAAATGCCACTAGTGCGTAATACCATGATGCTGATCAATTTTTTGTCTGTCAGTAGATCTTAATAAAATCTAACTTGAGTGATCGGCATCAGTCAAGGAATTTAGTTGTTTCGCATCGATTCACCTTTTAATTCCAACTTTATTGCACCGTGAACTGTAGTGTGGTGACCAATAAAATTAGTTACACCCTCTTTTTAGTTTCACTGTTGCTATATGGATGTCTTAATATTACTCAAACTTTTTTATTCTGTCATGACGATAGTTTTTTGTTGAATAGCTTGGTGTCATTATACTTGATACAGAGTTTTCTATTGAGTTGCGTAAGCCATTAAATAACTTCACTTCTTCAGATTGCTTCAGGTAATCAAGTATGTTGTCACTCAGGGATTCTACTATTTCTTTAGCTTTCCTAATTTTAAAGTGAGTACCCTCAGCGAGTTTTAATAAATGATTTATATCAGGAAATTCTTTACTGTTAGAAAGCTTAAGCGCCATTTTATTGTCGATAGCCTCATAAATTTTTGTGTGTGTTATATCAAAAGGTGGGGAAAGGTAAACCCTCGACATATCTGGTGTGTACTGAAGAGCAAAATTTTTGAGGTGTGCATCACCGTTACCAATTAAGCAATTAAATACAATATACTTATACATTTTTTCAACTTCTGATTGGCTATTAGTGTACAAGCTTGTTGCTTTGAGTAGTGTTTCGTAATTGCCCGTGTATTTTGCATCGGGATCATTTGGCTTTTTTAATAAAGTGGTAAAGTCTTCGTAGCCTAGCTTTGTACCATCTTGTGCAGTGTCGAAGCGTTCTATGACAAATGTTTCAAGATTATGGGATAAATACGTTTTAGGTGGTTTAAACCCGCAGTATCTAGCTGCTTCCATGCATACAAATTCATTTACAGTAAGTAATGGAAATTCAGAATCAAATGATTTTACGATTAAATCTTTTTGTTGGACTGTTCTGTCAGTTTTAATATTACTTGCATTAGGAATGCTTACTTTAGGTTGTACGCCAGCTAATGAGTTTCTTAGATAGTACTTTTCTAACAGTTGAGGGAATAGGGGTTCAGTACTGTTGTAAGATAAGATATCGTTCAGTGGAATAGTATCTGCTTCTGGTAACGAAAGTTCACTTTTATATGAGAGCATGCCAATGCCTTGCTCTCCTTGTAAAGCGAGAAGGTACATGTCATTTACTTTTGCATACCTTGCTAACTTGTCAGCTATAAAGCGGCGATTAAAGCCCTCTGGTAAGTTCTGCGAAAAGATAGGATGCAGAGAACCTGAAGAGTAACCGTCTATACCTTTTTTTGTCATTGTTAACGATATGTGCTGCTTTTCTTGTGTCGGCTGGTAATGATGAACTGAGCCATGAGTTAATATACCAAGCTCTGTATTGTTAGTGCACACGGTAATATTTTTAATTTTACTGGGTAAGTTTGGATTTGTACTCATTATTCATCCTCTGAAAATATATTTTCAATTTCATCCCAATCAGGTAGCGAATACTTTTTTTGAGAAACATCAAACTGTAAATCAACAGAATCGAGCAAGCGCTCAAAAATATCGAATGATCCAGTAAATCGGCCATTCTCAATTTCTGAAATTGTTGTTTTATTAATACCAGCTATTTCTGAAAGTTTTTGCTGTGTATAGCCTAAAGCCTTTCTACTTACACTGACTTTCTTCCCAATTTCGACTCTGTTAGCCATACAATTACCAATAGGATTTATTATGCAGCTAACATTGTAGCCTAAAACATCAGTGTTATCCATATAGCTAACATTGAGATAAAGGCCCAGTAGGTTAGCCATATGACTAACCTGTTGGTTCAGTTAACTATGAGTCTATACTTATTTGGTAACTAGGCTCTGTCTTGCCTAAATACTAAACAAGCTGTTATAAACTTAGCCTTGAAAGGTCAACAGATCCTAATCTCTTATAAAAATGCTGACATATAAGTATCATGCTTCTGTCATGCCTCCTTCACAATAGGCTACTACTGTACTTCCAAAATATTTAATTTAAAAATATCATTGGAGAAGTACATGTTAAACCGATGTTACAAGTTATTATCTCTGTCTATTTTAGCTTCGTTATCACCTTTTTCTCACAGTGCATTTGCACAAGATCTAAGCCATAATACTAGTGATAATCATCAAGAAAATGCTTATGAAACCTTAATAGTGACCGGCACTCGCAGCCAAGCCCGCACGCAATTCGATACGATGTCACCTATGGATGTTTTTTCAAGTGATGAAATGGATGATACTGCCTCAAGTGAATTAGTAGACATTTTAACGACATTAGCTCCTAGTTTTAACGTGCAACGTTTGCCGATGAACGATGGTTTGGTGTTTGTACGTCCTGCAACGTTGCGCGGTTTAAGTCCTGATCATACTATGGTATTGATTAACGGTAAGCGTCGTCATCGAAGCGCTTTATTAGGATCTAATGGCGCACAAGGTGCAGATTTAGCTCAAATCCCAGCTGCAGCAATTAAGCGTATTGAAGTGTTGCGTGATGGTGCTGCTGCTCAGTATGGTTCGGACGCTATTGCCGGTGTCATAAACATTATTTTGGATAACACGATTGGTGTTGAAGGATATACCCAAGCAGGTCAATATTTTGAAGGTGATGGCCTTGAATGGCAGACGGCATTACGGGCAGGTATGAAACTGGGTGGTGATGGCCACTTAAGCGCCACCTTAGAGTACACGGATGCGGAAATGACGTCACGCTCGCGTCAACGCGGTGATGCTATCGATTTTGAACTACAAACAGGTATCAAAGTAAAAGACCCAGTACAAAACTGGGGGCAGCCTGAACGTAGCGCGCTACGTTTAGCCCTCAATGCAGAAACCTATATCGGAGCTACTCGCTGGTACGGTTTTTCAACCTATGGGGAAAGTGAGGGAGTGTCGGATTTTAACTGGCGTAACCCGCTTTCTACCAGCGCTTATAAGCCAAGTCCAGACAACTACCCTGATTATGATTTGCATAAACTATATCCAGCTGGTTTCTCTCCTAAGTTTGGCCAAGACGATCAAGATTTCGCTTTTACCACCGGTTTTGATGGAGATATAACGGCTGATTTTAGTTGGGATGCTAGCATGAGTATGGGCAGTAGTCGCATTGGTTACATGCTAGATGAAAGCATTAATGCATCATTGGGGACAGACAGTCCAACTAGCTTCTATTTAGGCGAATTAAAGCAAAGAGAAGTGAATGCTAATCTAGATTTTGTTTACCAGTGGACAAACAGCCTATTTGCTTATCCTACAAACGTCGCCTTTGGGCTTGAAACCCGTGAGGAAACATACCAGGTAAGTGCAGGCGATTATGCCTCTTATGCAGTTGGCCTTGCAGCGCAAGAAGGTTTACCATCAGGCTCAAATGGTTTCCCAGGTTACAGCCCACAGCAAGCAGGTAAATATAAACAGCGCAGTTATGCCGGTTATGTTGATGTTGAAATGCCAATTAATGAGCAATTTACTACCGGTGTGGCGTTACGCTATGAAGACTTCTCAGAGTTTGGCGATACGCTAGATGGTAAGGTTTCCATGCGTTATGAGTTATCTTATGATTTAGCATTACGCGGTACTGTCAGTACTGGTTTTCGAGCACCGACACCAGGTCAATTAGAAAGCACACGTACCTCGCAAGGCTTAGATACCATGACACTAAACCTGTTTACTTCTGGCCGCTTGGCACCGACTAGTCCTGTCGCTCAATATTTTGGCGCCCAGCCTTTACAAGCAGAAGAGTCAACCTCTTACACTTTAGGCATGACGATGCGAACTGATAACGGCTTCAATGGTTCAATTGATGTGTACCAAATTGATGTCGATAACAGATTTGGCCAATCACAGCGTTACAACGTGACTGATGAAATTCGCCAGGAGTTGTTATCACAAGGCGTAGCCAGTGCAGAAAGTTTCACCAGCGTTAACTTCTATACTAATGCTTTTGATACCCGTACTCGCGGTATAGATGTAGCAGGTAACTATACCTTTACTACCTCGTATGGTGATATTCGTGTAGCGGGGGCGGTTAATTATAACGATACCCAAGTAACAAAGCAGGATGGCACCATTGGTGACAGTGGTGTAGTGCGAATTGAAGATGGCCTACCTAAGTTTAACGGTAACCTTAGCGCGTCTTGGCAGCGAAATAGTTGGGAATATTTCGCTCGATTACGTTACTACGGCAAGTGGACTGATAGCGCAGACCAAGCTAGCGGCCAGTTATATCAAGATTTTGGTAGTGAAATGCTAATGGATATTTCTGCTACTTGGCATTATAGCGATGCCCTTAAAGCTCGCTTAGGGATTGAAAATCTATTCAATAGCTATCCTGATGAAGCAACGTTGCAAGCGAGTCGTGGCTTAATTTACTCACGTCATGCGCCTTACGATACCGACGGTGGTCAGTATTATATTCGTTTTGATTATAAGTTTTAATTATGATGAAGCGACGTAACTTTATCAAGGGAGCCGCCGCGATGGCGGCTATGCCGCTAGTATCGAATAGTGCACTAGCATCCGGCACAACCCTAGCCAGTAATGATATGGCGAATACAATTATCAATAATAGTTCAGGTTTGAAACACGTATCTGATGAAGCCTTTTGGCAGCAAGTACGTCAGCACTATCAATTGCCGTCAGATGTTATTCAGCTTGAAAACGGCAATTGGGGCGTGATGAGTAAGAGTGTTTTGCAAAGTTATATGAGTCATACTCAGCGGGTGAATCAATATAGTTCACACTATAGTCGTCGTGAATTTATGCAGGAATTTAAGCCTATTCACGAGCGAGTTGCCACAATACTGGGGTGTGCAGCCACTGAGATCGCCTTTGCTCGCGGTGCTACTGAAGTTTTGAATAATTTAATTGCTGGCTACCGCAACTTAAAGCCCAATGATGTGGTGATGTACGCTGATACTGATTATGACAGTATGCAAGCGGCTATGTGTCAACGAAGCAACCCTGTAGTGAAGATAAATTTACCTGAACGGGCGAGTGCTGAGGAATATGTCGCTTTTTATCGAGCGGCAATAGAACAACATCCAAGGGTGAAGCTGTTATTATTAACTCATTTAAGCCACCGGCATGGTTTAGTGTTACCGATAAAAAAAATTGTCGCTATGGCACGTGAATATGGTGTGGATTGTATTGTTGATGCAGCCCATTCTTGGGGGCAAATTAATTTTAATGTCGCCGACTTAGGTGCTGATTTTGTCGGCTTTAACCTACATAAGTGGATGGGTGCACCGATCGGCGTGGGCGTTATGTATATCAAAAGTTCGCGCTTAGCAGATATTGCACCTGCCATCGGTGACACTACAGTACTAAAAACAAACTCTAAAAGTGATACTCCTATCGGCGCTACTTATAATCGTATTCATACTGGCACATTCAATTATGCAGCTTGGTTGGCAGTACCAGCAGCACTCGATTTTCATGATAATATTGGTGGTGATTTAAAAGCAGCACGGATTAAATACTTACGCGATTACTGGGTAAACCAAGTGGCTGAAATACGACAGGTACAGTTAGTTGCTAGTAATGAACCAGACACTTATGCAGGCATATGCTCCTTTCGCTTATATGGTGAAACCAGCGTAGCCGGCAATGAGGCTATAGCAGCTAAATTATTACAGCAACATAAAATATTTAGTGTCCATCGTAATGGTTTGGCCAACGGGGCATGTGTACGTATTACACCTGCGCTATTCAATACAACAGCTGAGATGAATAGTTTGGCTCAAGCTTTAAAAGCTCTTTAATTTCCGTAAATGGTAATTGCCCCTAGGCAGAACCCTTCGGGCAGCGCCTGCCTGGCATTAATGCTGTATTATCAAATGTTTATGGGTAATAACCATATTACATAGGCTCTGCCTTGCCTAAATACCAAATAGACTGCTGCAAATTTAGCCTTGAAAGGTCAACAGACCCTAGTGTCGGAAGACAATAATGTTTGAAACTTTTTTGCCTTCCCAGTCCGCTCCTTTCGTGTCAATAGAAGGTATGTATGACAATAAAGATCAAAACTTAGATTCAATCAACGTGCCTATCCAAAGAAAAATTGTGACAACAAAGATTGAAACTCACTTTTGGACAAAAACGCTTCAGAGCCGAATGACAGCTCTGTGCCATGAGCCGACTATCAGCCGTAACTCGTTTCTGCCCCATTCCTACTTAGAGTAACGACGCGTAACATTTCTTGGCTTCAGTATTTGACCAAATTTTAATAATGATTAGCTGATAACCCTAATTGCATAGCAATATGGAGTGACTGTATCCATTATTTTTTGATGACTCATTTGTCAATGGTATGTAGAATGAAATCGAGCATTAAAATACTAATACTAAATCCAAGGTGAGGAACAGTTTGAGCTTAAATAATGCGCATGAAGGATATGACTATCAAGATCTAATAACAAGCTATTTCATACTGGAAGAGATACTAAATGGCAATCGAGAAAGCATCTTCTCAATAGACAAAAAGCATACGACAGGAGATACCCCGGATAGATTCGATGACTTAGTTATAACTAACGGGGATAAAGTACAACGCAAGCAAGTAAAATATAGCAATGAACAGACATCTGTCAGGCTCACCAAAGATTACCTTTCTGCCGATAGCCACTATAAGATAGCGTTACATAAATTATATGAATCATGGAAAGCTCTTAGCACTATTCATACTGAATTTAGGTTATGTTTAGCCTGGGATGAGCCTGTTGAAAGCAAAATTCTGAAGGTGTTAAACCTTCAGCCTTCAAGCCTATCGTCATTCGACTCATTTCCAACTAAAGTTTTTAAAATCGACATAAACCAACTTTGGGAAGTTGAACCTGAGAATTTCAACCGTTGGGATAGTCTAAAGCAATATGTAAAAGAAAATAACATTGATAGAGATGATTTCCGAAAATTTTGTGAATGCCTTCTAATTGAAGTTAACCTTCCAAAAGCCAGTTTAAAATTTGATTCTCCACATGAACTAGAAAAAATATTAATCTCGCAAGCCACAAGGCTAGGAATTGGACAATATCCAAACGATGATATTAACACCATTGATTTTTTAGTGAGACTTGTAAAGCACGTTGGAAGTTATAGAACCAACTCTGCGGTTGTAGCAACTCTAGATGTATTGAAAGATCTGCGCATTAAAACTGATTATGGAAAAGTTCAGCAAAAGTTTGAAATTGACCAGAGTAAAAACGTTAAGTCCGATTGTAGATATAGTTCATTCTATAACTTTGTTGTAAACAGCAAGAAAGTAATTTTATCAGGTGAACCAGGAGCTGGTAAGTCATGGTTTCTAACCAATCTAATAGATTACTTAGAACGTGAGGAAATAAATGTTCTTCGCCATTATTGTTTCACAAGTACTGAAGACGAATTTGTTGAGAGAAGGGTCAGCTCTAATACATTTTTTGGAAATCTAATAAGCGGAATAGAAAAAGTATATCCGGAGCTAACTAAAGTAAAAAATCAGACTTTTGCGGCTAACTTAGATGAACTAAACTTGCTTTTGCAAAAAATAGAAGAGCCGCTTGTAATAATAGTAGATGGCTTAGACCATATTAATAGAGTTCTAAGTTCGTCCATTAGCTTACCTAAAGAAAAAACTCAAATTCTAGAAAATATATCTCAGGTATGCATTCCCGATAACGTAACAATAGTATTAGGCTCCCAGCCTGTTGAAGAGTTAAATTTTCTTAAAAAGGACTTCAGTTATAGGGAGCACCAGTTGCCTGCTTGGGGCATTCAGGATACTAAAGAGTTAGCAAAAAAACATGGAATTACAAAATTAGATTGCAATGATGAAGATATCGTCACATTAATTCATGAAAAGAGTGAGGGTAATCCACTTTATTTAACTTATATATTATTAACACTAGAAAATAGCGAAGTAATAAGTGATGAGATCATACATTCTCTACCCCCTTATGATTTCAACCTGAAAAAATACTACGAATACTTAACAAGTAAAATTGAAAATAACACAACAGCGGAGATCTTATCTTGCCTAGATTTTTCTGTAACCAGAAAAGAGCTGCAAGAGATAATACCGGTGAAGCACCATTTCAATTCTAGTATGAAAGTACTGTCCCCCGTTATTTCTGAGAATACTGCTAGGGGTGGACTAAAGCTTTACCATGATAGTTTCAGGCGATTTAACATGGAAAAGTTAGCTGATATCGAAGAAGCTCTAGATGCAAACTATGAATTCATCATTGACTGGCTAAATTGTGAATGCTTTTTTGAAAGTGACAAATCTTACCGTTATTTATTTAGTTACCTAATGCGAGCAAAGAAGTATGAGGATATTAGTAGATATGCATCTGACAACTTTCTACCAAATAGCTTATATTATGCTCACTCAGAATCATTAATTAGAAGAAACTACGAAAGCTTTCTAAGTGTCGCCAAAAAAACACAAAACTGGTCCCTATTTGTTTATGCTAGTGAACTGAATAGAGCGATAAATACAACTAGCTCAGAAGAGCACCACAGTCAGTTTCTACAAAATTTCGAACTATACTTTGAAGCCATTTGCTTGATCTATGGAGTAGAAAAAGCAAATGCGCTTTTATATTTTAATGGTGAAAAAAATCATAGTAATTCAGTTACAGCGCAAGCATTTCGAGTATTAGAAATGCATGACTATTCTCCTAATTGGGAGGATGTAAATGAGCTATTTTCAGGGGAGATAAGGCAAGATGATTTCAAATACTATATTAGCTTTTTCAACCAAACCAATGATGATTTTTTGGCGTTTCTAAACAAAGCAATACAGCATGAAGATAAAACCTATCTTAGAGTACTTTTAGAAGAGGTGTTCAGACTCAAAGGCAGTGATTATTTAGTTGATCTACATAGCAAACTTACGGGCATTGAAAAAGAGTCAACGGGGCTTATCATTAATAACCTTTTCGAAAGGGAGAATTGTTCGACGAGAATACCGATAAAGGTAGAGAACAATGTGACTCTAGAGCCATTATCATTGCCGCTCATCAGCGAAACTGTAGAAAAAAACGAACTGGTTAGATTTTGTATACAATTAGAGCTGTATTCAAGTAACGATTTAAATAGTTTGATTAGCTTCGAAAAAACAATTTCTTGTGATTATATTGCTCACAGTTGGATAAAGTTTTTTATACGGAACCTTGTCATAGACAAGACTTGTCAGGACTCTTCATTAGAAGAACAAATAATTCAAAGTTTCTTGATATTAGCAGATGACATGACTAACTTTCCTAGAGCGAGGTATTCTAGTTTTCTCTTTGATAATAGAGACTTGATTGATAGAAGCTTTGAGCAAGCATTGGTGCATGTTAACTCACAATTAGCATGGAAGAATATTTTTGATATCAGAAGGAAAATTGTATTTCCTATTATCCCAATGATAGAGAAGCGATTTATCAATAAGAATAATATCAACTTATTGATAGAGACTTATGATAGCTTTGATGAAGAAAATAGTGATTATTTTGAACACGCAGAGAATTCATTCAAAAAAGCAATTTATCGTGCAAAAGTAGGGGATCTTGAAAATGCTAAGTTAGAGCTTAAAAATGCTGTTCATTTAACAACTAGCTACACATCTCGAAAAGATAGAAATTTAGCAGAAGTAATCGACCCGCTACCCTCACTGAATAACATAAGTCCCAGTTTTGCTAAAGAATATACTAAAAAGCTTAAATACCTCACTGATGCTGTTATGAAGCATACCGAAGATGGCAAAGATACAAGGTGGTTAACTATAGAATGGTTTGAAATGTTCATAAAAGTTGATTTCAAACTAGCTGCGAAATATTTAATCAATGAAATGCTTACCAATGGGTATTTTTGGAAATTAGACTTTATGTATGTGGATTTATTGAAACATAGCGATAACGTCGAGCCCAGTATTTTAAATTTTCTTTATAGATTAACTCCAACAAACATTAAAGATGCATATCTCAACAGTTTTTTGGAGGTAATTGAGCGTTTAGAAAAGAAGGATGATAAGTTAGCCAAAGCATCTATGATTAATCTATCTACAAGAGACTGGAATGACTCTTATGATACATTGAATCAAAAAACCGTTCGCAAATATAATAATATTGCTCACAAATTAGGGCTTAACTTACATTTAGAGGAAGTTAAAGAAAAAAACGATGGAACTGCGCACTCATTTGATAACGAAAAATTATCTATAAAACTAACTACCCAGTTTTGTAAAGAAGATAGCTTAAGGAATAAATCTACGCAGGATCTAGTTGATTATTTAGTTTCCCAAGAGTTCTTGGGGGTCGACAATCTCAATTACTTACACTTTTTCTTTAAAGAGGAAAATAATACCGAATTAGCTAATGAAATACTCATGCCTCTTATCCGAAAAAGATTTCCAAGAGGACAAGAGTACTTTACAAACTTGCGGGGAGTGATTGGAGGAATTACCCTCTCAGATAGAGATAAGGTTTTATTATTGGTTAACAATTTTGTGCATTCAAAAGACGGGTGGTTTTCTAGTTTTGTCGACAAGGATTCATTACTCCAAGCTGTTACGATCGATAAAGATATTGCGCAAAACTGTTTAGCGTCAGCTTTATATTCTTTTTATCAAAATAAAGACTATTCATCCAAAACGACGGCTAACCTAATTATCGCTTTTGAATATGTAGGCATTGATAAACAGAGTATTTTATCAATGTATGAAAGAGGTTTTGATTTCATTAAAAGTAGGTTGCCAGACGAGAGTGAATTTGAATGGGAAAATTTAGATTATATTGAAATATCTGAGATGAATCATGATGAAAGAGCAATTACGTTGCTCCTTAGTAAAGCAAACAATTTAGATTCATCAGTTCAACGAGAGATTATTTGTGCGTTAAATTACTTAATTAAAAATCACACTAACCTTTTAATCAAACCCCTTAGCTGGTTTTTCGATAACTTTCATATGTTTCATCACTCAACAATTGCCTCAATCCTTGAGCTTATATCGATTGAAATAAAACAGCTTAAGTCATTATTACTAGAGATAAAGCCATCGATAAAAAAACTTATAGGGGCGCAAAACTTGTACATACAAAATGAAGTTGAGAGTATTTTTAGTGAGTTAAGTAATGAATAGTAATATTATAAATGCAATCAATAACTCCAGGCTTATCAGTTACTTAATCTCATTAGAGATTGAGGTGGACGACGTAAGAAACGTAATAATACAGAACTTTAATGAAGATGAATTTGAGCACTTTATTAATAGATCCAACGGGATGCTTTCTCCGAACACTTATATCTATGATTTAGTTTTTAAGTATGTAAATGAATTTTTATATCAACAATATAGAGAATCAGTCATTTTTGAAGGTGATGGAAAAATAGATGTTAGAACAATGATTGCAACATCTAACTCTCTTGTTAATAGGCCCAACTTAGTAAAGCCGCTTGATAAATCAACTGGATTTAGTGCTCCTGATGAATTAAACGATTTTGTTGTCATTGCTAGATTTGAGCGTCAGTTTGAAACTAGAGATTATGGCAGCAACACCAGAGGCAATCGCGCAGTGGTATGTGAAGGTTGCCTGCCAATGAAAATTAAAATGACCCCCTTGAAAAGCTTTCCTTGTACTCAAGACATTTGGAAAGATGAATACTGTTATGGAACTCCAATCATCCAAGGGTTCTGTTTTAATGAAAATAGCTTAGAGGCAGCACAAGTTATTTGGATGAATGGTGAACTGCTGAGTATATTAGGCTTGAGTGTGGATCATCATGATAACGGACTCAGAGCCATAAATGAAAATGGTGAAGCCGTTTTGATATATCGTTACTGGAGAGAAAGTTTAATCGGAAAAGGGGCTTCCTTTGTTGGTTTAGATTCCAATATCTCAAAATTAGAAGGTTGTGATTTAATTTTGAGAAAAGACTTCTATGAAAAGTTAAAGGCGATCATTCCTGATATGGTTTTCTACACAGAAATAATCTAGTTAAATCTGTAATCCTCCTTGAAAAACGTCGCTATGGTAATATTATTCTAGAGGTATGGGCTGATTTAGGGAGGAGGCAAAGCTTACTTTTTCTAACTTAAAGGTAACGTTCTAGATCAAAAATGCTAAATTGTTTCTGCCCCAAAATGCGTTAACGTAAATGCTCTAATGTCGCCTTTGAGCGAGAAGCAGACGGTCGTTCTAACTCATTATTGGACAAAAACGCTTCAGAGCCAAATGACAGCTCAGTGCGAACAGCGGAACCGAGCAAACTGTTTTTAGTCCTGCTTTATTGTCTTGTTAAATGCCGTCTCCCCATAACTCATAGGTTAACTTAGTAGCGGAAATCTCTTTACAACCACTTCGGTCAGTACCTGACCACAGTGGAGTAAAATCTGATTTACCTTGGGATTCAGCTTTTGATCTCAAAGGACCAATAGCTATAGATGCATAAGGAAACTCTGGCGCTTTACTCGTAATAAAATTTAACTCTTTCATTATTTTATTAGTAATACCTCTCGCCAATCGACCTGAGAATATATTAGTTAAAGCGGTTACGCTGTTTTTTGATTTTATTGCTTGCCTGTGAATAGCACTTGTTTTCGCCTCATCGCATAACAAGTAAGAAGTTCCAACTTGAACTCCTGACGCACCTAGCCTTATCATTTCTTTGATATCTGTGCTTGTAGCTATTCCACCTGCAGCAACAACTGGTACAGATAATTCATGTTTTAAGCAAGCTACAAGTTCTAACGTCGGAAGTTGAGTTGATGCGTCCGAAGTCATGAACATACTTCTATGACCTCCAGCTTCATAGCCCTGAGCAATGACAATATCAGCTCCATTTTCCTCTAGCCACACTCCTTCTTCCTTGGTCGTAGCTGAAGAAATTATAACTGTTCCCCATGACTTTATTCTTGTTACAAGCTCTGCGGATGGAAGACCAAAATGAAAGCTAAGTATTGGTGGTTTATGGGGCTCTATTGCATCAGCAAGGTTTGCATCAAAAGGAACCCTTAAGCCAGAAATTTCGTTTAGAGGCTTGATCGAAAAAGACTCGTAGTACGGTAAAAGCTGCTCTTCCCATGCTTCAAGTGTCTGATGATTTATCTCAGGCATTTTGTGACAAAAAAAGTTTAAGTTGTAAGTTTTATTTGAGTGTTTTCTGAAATTTATAATCTCGAATAAGACCTGATCTTTAGTCAGCATTCCACAAGGAATAGAGCCAAGCCCACCAGAGTTTGATACTGCTGCAGCCAACTCCCAGTTTTGTACTCCAGCCATTGGAGCTTGAATTATTGGCTTTTCAATACCGAGGATACTGCATAGATTCATAATTATTCTTCCTGAATGCGATATATTTTATTTAGGCATTTAACGCCGTATTAGCACTCTGATTTAAAGTAATGGCTTTGAAGCTTTTGAAGCCCTTTACCCACCAAAACGATAACTATAGAGCCAATTAATACTGGCGTCACCAAAAATAACCAACTTTGCCCTGAAAGCATTATTAAAATTGGATTAGCTCCCGCAGGTGGATGTGTGGTTTTTGAAACTAACATACTCGTAACTCCTAAACCTGTTGCTAAAGCTATTGTTAACGGTGTTACATCTACATATTGATAAAATAATATTCCAATAAAGGCAGTAATTAAATGCCCAAAAATTACATTTTTGGCTTGAGCTAATGGGCTATCTGGCACTCCAAACACAAGTACAGTAGTTGCACCAAATGGAGCCATTATTAAAACGATATCATTAAAATTAGTTTCAGTTAATGACAATAAACCAATTGCAATAAATGCACCAAAACCAGCAATTACAGCTAATAAATAACGATTCATAAATACCTCACAAAAAAAGTAGAACAACCTGTCTACCTTGTTAGTGTAGACAACTCGTTCTACTCATGTCAATATTATATTGATAATTTTATGGAGCTTATTATGAATCAAAAGCGAGAGTTGTTATTAAAAACCGCATTAGAGCTGTTTTATCAACATGGCGTTAACTCAATTGGAATAAATGAAGTTATAAAAGTATCAGGTATTGCAAAAAAAACCTTATACAGTCATTTTGATGGGAAAAATGATTTAGTCATTGCGACGCTGGGGAAAAGACACTTCATTTTTATAAATTGGTTAAAATCTAAATTAGAAAAGACCACAAATGATCAAGAATTAATTAATGTACTTTTTGCATCATTACAAAGCTGGTTTATAGGAAATGAACCTGAACTGGGTGATTTTAGAGGTTGTTTTTTTATAAATACATCGGCTGAGTTTAGCGATCCAAAAAGTGAAATATCTTGTTATTGTCGTTACCATAAAGATCAAGTACGTCAACTTATTAAAAGTAAATTAACTAATAATTCAGAAGATCTTTTAAATACTATTTGTTTACTAAAAGAAGGCGTGATTGTAACCGCATATATGACAGGAAAAAGTGCTGATATGATTCAAAGTACTTTGAAAATCTTACAACGCTATTGAGTGCTAAACGTCTAAATCAGGTGCGCCGTAGGCGTCACATGGATTTACTTGTTAGTGCCCTTTTTGCCTGGACGCATTCTATTTAACATTTCTTCTCTTTGTTTTACCTCATCTAAATCATCTTTAATGCTATCACCAGGTATCAGTGTCAAAATTAATGACCAGAATTGTACGAATGTCAGTAAGCCGATTATAGCGAAACTAAGAGAGCGAAATATTTCTTTGTATTGAAGCAATGATTCAATCTGCTTTGCCAAAGGAACGACAAAGGACATACTAATTACGACCATTAATATTACTGTTGAGTAAATTAACGGCCTAAATAGCCTATTGATTTGTTCTATATCATCTTTCTTCTCATCATACGCCTTTTTTCCAAAGGCTTTGGATAACTTACTTGGATAAAGAAGTGCAATCCATGCGCCCATTACAGCAAAAATTATTGATGATGTACTTCTAAGACCATCATAGATTGGCATCTGTTCTTTGAATGGAATATGTTTACCAAGAAGAGCTGAAGCTACGACAATGCCAACAAAAATTATTACTCCAACTATTTTTATGTAAATATTCATCACGGAACCTTACTTTAATAGTGCCAGTATCAAGTCTCGTTTTTCTGTAACTTGATCCAATATGCTTTGAGCATCAACCACTTCATCATTGACCCTTTTTACATCAAGTTCAAACGTATCTCGTGCTAGCGAGTTACTCAACCAACGCGGATTTTGCTCTCCTGTCAATGTGAAGCCAATATCATCCCATTTAGAATCATGATTGGCTTCCCATTCTTTAATCATTTCAGTAAGTTCATCCTTACTTGGTTTAAATGAGAACTCATAAGAAAAGTTGACATCAGAATTCAGTTTTTTCTGCTTTTTAAGCCCAAGGCCTTGAAGTGCTTTTTGCCAGAGATCTTGACTACTTGCTAATTTAGGTGATAGACAATTATGTCTAGTGATTTTCCTAATTTTTGGAAAATTATTAACGATATAATCAGTCTGACCTGGCTTCCTCAAAATGGACGTTTTTAGGTATGCATAAAGATTTAGTGGGTCATCATCTTCTTTTTCAGCATATCCAATAATCTGAAAGTCTGATGTCTCACTTTTTCCTAACACAACGTATCCACTAAATTTTGATATGAATTCTTTAAAATACTTATCAAAATTTTTCTTCCCGTTCAAAACATGCTGAAACCTAATAGAGGCAAATACATTTTTAGACGGAACAATCCAGAAGTAAGTCGCATAGCCAGGAATACTGTCTTTGGGGAGCTTTGTAAACTCAACTTTGGCTTCACCAAATTTACCTTTTGAGTTTACAGCTGCAACTTTTCCTTCATAAGATGGAGTTTCATTCCATGTCGTAAGAAGGAAGTCGCCTGTAACACCATTCTTCACAATGTCGTAGCAAAATGTTCTACTCACATCCTCGCTTTCCTCTATCGCATAGGTGCAAGTTTCATCAAGAGGCTTACCATTCCTTTGAACCCATACCATCAGCTGATTTAAAAAATCGGGAAGTTCACCCAGTTTAGATTTTTCCGCTCCATACTCAAATAAGCCACATTTATCAAAGCGGTAAAAGGTAACTTTTGCTTCTTCCATCTCTATTCCTTGATGTTACTTCAGTGTTTAATTTTTACTCAGGGTGCTTACAATTTAATAGTGCGCTCATCGCGCATATTCCTGCCGACTAAACGCTCATTTGTCTACTTTATATAGTTTTAACAAATAACCTAAGGTATTACTATCACTAAGTTTTCTAAAACTTTAAAGAAAAGTTAAATAGAACAATATGCACGCGCCGGTCATTTTCATAAATATATGAGTAAAGAGCAGTTTGACCAATCAGTTAACTCTAAGATTTAGCCAATTTCAATGACCGGTTTTCGCTCAAAGCTGGCTTTAGCAAAGCGCCAGAAGCGAACATTGGTAACGCTGCAATTACGTGCTTACCGCGTACACTTCCTTACTAAGCTTAATCTCCATAGGTTGATAAACCAAGCCTGCCGATTCATCAATTTCGCCACGGCACTCAAACCCATACTTTTCGTAAGCGCTTACTGAAGATAGTGACGCGCTGACGGTTACAGTTTCTACCTTCGCGTATTTTAAAGCGGATACAAGCAGCTTTCTCCCAATACCACTCTTTTGGCTTTCAGGACGGATAAACAGCATCGCAACATGCCGACCTTCCTTTAACTCAATGACACCTTCGATATTTTCGTCGCTCTCAGCAACTAACATTAAGTTGTCGCCTTTCATTCTGCCAAGAAAAGCATTGCTAGCAGCAATACTCGAAAAAGTAGTCTTCCCTTCCTCTGACAACGTGTCTGCAATAGAGCGTAAAAACGAAGCAATACAAATTTCACTTACAGCTTCAACATCCTTCTCATTCATTTTTCTGATAATCACAGAAGCTCTCCTAAAAACTTAATTGCCCACTTACGGGCACGAATATGTAGGCTAAAATACGGAGCGAATAAGGCCAAAGGGGTCAAACCTTGTCATCATACATCAAAATTATTGCCTATCCGCTTCTCGCTCTTTGCCGAAGTTCGGCTCAGTGCCATAAGCGGACTGTAACAATAAAGTTGTAGAATAACCCCAAAATAAGCTCTTGAAGTTAATGGAGCCCATATAAAAGCCAACTTTTTTTATCCTTGTTCAGTTTCTCGTTAGATTATTACTCACCTACATGTATTTTTAGCAAAGCTTCACTGCCATCTAAGTTTTTAACTAGTAATAGTAATATTTCACCTGTTTCTTTATCCATAAGCTTTTTAGCTTTATCTGCTGGGCAGCCCGGGATTTTGCAACCATCAAGTTCGATAACTAATTGACCAACTTTAACTCCAGCTTTTTCTGCAGGAGATCCAGAATGAACTTCATCAATTTTAAACTCGGTTATTTCAGGACTAAAAAACCCATCAACAGACACACCGACGGCAATCCCAACTTTCCCTTTGGCGAAAGCTACAAATGGAAAAAACAAACAAATTAATAGAACCTTCCTAGTTAAATTCAAAAACCTTACTCCTTTAAAAAATTAACCGCCGTTTTAAGCGGTTTGTAATTATTTGCTAAAATATGAAACGACGTGGAACCGACAAAACTGTTAGAGGCCCGACTTGAAAAACCTTATACACGTATTGCTAATTAGTGAATTTTGTTTCTTAATTTCGTTAACATTTTTATTTGTTTCTGCAACTGCTAAGTCAATTTTAGCTTTGGTACATTTATCAGGCAGCTCTTTACTTACAAGGTAATTCTGATCTTTTTGATACTGAGCCATACCTTCTAAACCGTTATATTGATCTCTATCTTCAAGTATTTTATCTTTTTGGTATGGTGGTGGTTGGGTTGCACCACAAGCTGATAACAAAACGGTCAGAGAAATTGGAATTAATTTATTGAACAATACCCTTACTCCATGTGTATAATTTAATAGCACGCGAATAGCGCATTTTTCTGCTATGGGCACGATAATATCTACATAGTTTTACCAAATTACCTAAGATATTACTATCTCTAAGTTTCTATCGCCTACAAAAAAAGCTGAGTCAACAATATACGCTTTTCCTCATTTCATGAATATATGAGTAAAAAATAGTTTGACCAATCAATTAACTCTTACATTTAGCCACTCTCAATGTCCGCTTCTCGCTCAAAGCCGACCTATAGAGTAATTACTTTAACACGTTTGGGGCAAAAGCTTGTTAGAACAAAGGCAGACTGCGACAAATAGCATCGAAAAGTTTCGAACTTTATTGTCATGGTTTTAGTATTTATTGTCGAGTTTCATACTTTAATGTCCTCCGACACCTAGAGGTTTATGAGTAAATGTATGTAAAACTTCCTCAAAGAGAATTTCCATTTAAATCCATTTATTTCATTCGCTTATGATTTTACTTTGAAATTATTCAACCTGAATAAATCAAATTTATATTACAGGCTTGAATTTAGACTCTTTAGTGAATTCAGCTTAGACTCAATGATACTAACTAATTTAATGCTCATATCAGCCACGCTTTGTAACTCTATGCTTAGGGGGGGTTAAAGTGATAGAACCCATTGCTTATAAAAATCTCAGATGTAAACAGCGCAAGCTATCTAGGAAAGAAAAAGGTCGCGCCAATCGAGCAAGTGCACGATTAATTGTTGTTAAATATCATTGCCGGTTCGTAAGTTGTATTGCCACATCTTGTGGTACTACTAAATGTCACCATTAATATTTTTGATAAAGGTATTAATGGTGGATGCTTATGAAAGCTGCATACTACCGAGCTGAAAACACCTCAATAGTTACCCCACCAAAGGAGCCGATAACTTCTGATACCGCTTTGTCTGATCGTATTTTTCTTTGTGATTTAGCATCAAAATCCGTTAAAGCTTTAAGCTTAAGCTCATTACTTTGAATTATGATTATCGGCATTGGTGCTGTTACTGTTTTTATTCCAGCATCAAAGCGTATATTTGCTGCCGGTTGTACGCGAACCTGCCGGCGTATCCTAAGCAGCTCCCCAGGAGTTTGTTTAATTCTATTGATCAATTGCTCAAGAGGTACGCGGTATTCAGGCCCCGATCTATCAAATTCCTCTTCAATTTTAAGTAAAAGGTCTTTTTTAACCGGCTTAGATAGCGAGTCTTTTCTTTGCCAGGCAAAGCGAATTGATTGAATGTTTTGCTCTGAATAACATCGAATATGCCTATATAGGTGCATGGTCATAATACCAGGGCACTCTGCGCGAAGCGCTTCAAACCGGTCTTGTCTTGTTTCATACGTTTGAATGATATGGTTTTCGATATCCGTTTTTGCCGCGTTTATTTTATCCACCAGCTCAGGGATAGTAATGCTTGTTGGGTTTTGGGCAGGGGAGAGCCAAATAACGCCGACAGTGCGCCGCGCTGATTTTTGTGAATAGCCTGGTTGTATGTAAAGGTCTTGGTAGCAGGAAGCCGCGAGTTCAACAGCCTTATGTCCGGTATGTTCTTCTGCTGCAATATATTTAACCGGTTCGCTTTCCATTCCCTTTGAGGTGCAGGGTAGTGGGTAGGCAAGGGCGGCCAATGGTTGCGTATGTGTGAGGATTGTATTGAGAGAACGGATATTGTTTTTCAATTCATCAAATCGATCAGTGATAAAAGGCATAGTATGGTTCATTATTTGTTGTGAAAGCACAGAGTACAGTTAATAGCCTAAGACTAGACCATCATGCAATATAATGGAAGTTAACCATGTAGTTCTTTTAATATTAACTTTTGTGGTACTGCTTTGGCTGGCCCCGCCCTGAGATTAGGATGAGAAAGAGAGAGAAAAAGAGAGAAAAAATAGAAAAGGCAATGAGGTTGGCCGAGAAGGAGCTCGGGGTTAAGGGTTTGTTTATTACAAACCCTTATTTTGCATGATGGTCTAGCCTATCATGCATTGGCAAGTGCGCCGCTTTATCTAATATCAGATTGTTTTTTTCTTTGCTTTACGTACTCTAATATTTCCTTTATTGGCACTACTTTTCGCTTTTTTTCCTTGGTAGAAAATATAAATATCACAATGAATCCGACTATTAGCAACGCGTAGGCAGCTACATCACTCTTAGTTTTAAAGTTTAAATATAAAGACAATAAGCCTCCAACAATAAACCAGATCATAAAGTACATGAAGGTTCTTATGTTATAGAGCGTACTTATTGCTGTTAAATCACCCTTGAGCTCAATATCAGGTATGTGATCATATTTACCGTTTTCAGTAGTTATGCCAACAATTGTTCGCTTCAAGTTTTTACCATCTTTAACTTCCAAATAATCAAGTTCAAACTCTTTGCCAACCCCATCAACCAAATGTCGATTTATTACATCAGGCACTTGCACATTACCGTACCTTACGCTGTCTATCTCCAAATAATCATATATATTTAGCGTTGTTTTATTCGTTTTAAAGGTGTGACTTACTGTTATATCCGTTAATTTACCTTTTAATTTTTGCATTCAAATTCCCTTATTTTTAGTGCGCGATTGTCGCTATGAATAATCCTATTGCTTACCTTATCAGTTATTTCATTTTAAATAGCGGTACATTTTCTTCTATCCATTTAAAATGAGCCGGATAGCGGCCTTTTTCTATAAACTCCCCACCATTTCTCAACCCTTTTTCGGTTAGCTGATGCGTACCGTTGATTTCTGTTAAATACCCATACTCAACCATTTTATCCAAGAACTCCGAAGTTTTGAGTCCGTGCTTTTTCGCTAACTTTGATGAAGTTAGGCGCTCACTGTTGATTAGCTCTAGCTTGTTACAGGTAGGCGTACCAACGTCTTCGCTTACAGATAGGCTGTTGGTTGCCTCAATAATTGCGTTTCGTACTGCCTCAATTTGATAGCTTTTTTGGGCCTTGAATCTAACCAACTTTAAATCAGCTCCCTGGCAGGCATTGTTTAAAAACAAATCTCTATCTTGGGCTCTTTTGCTATTATGTGACTTATCATCGAGCTCTATTACACAAATAACTTCCATTGTACTCATGTTACATAGTACAAAATCAAAATGCTTAGCTGCTATCTTATTAAAAGCAGTTTGCCAAGATGAACGCTGCTTAGTAGCTTTAGTTTTAAGAACATCTGCTACTCTAACTTTACCGTAAATACGGTAGTTATTAGAAACGG
Organism: Pseudoalteromonas sp. SCQQ13; assembly: GCF_015864415.1. Taxonomy (NCBI): domain Bacteria; kingdom Pseudomonadati; phylum Pseudomonadota; class Gammaproteobacteria; order Alteromonadales; family Pseudoalteromonadaceae; genus Pseudoalteromonas; species Pseudoalteromonas sp. SCQQ13. The sequence continues at coordinate 22,044 of NZ_JADYXG010000029.1, forward strand.
CTTGCTCTAAAACCCCAAGGAAAGAGCGCTCAGCTGGCGTAAATAAAGGGCCTATTTTGGCGTAGTCAGGGCTGCCAGAGCCGGTCTTTTCGACCCCAGAAAGTGCTATTGCAATAAAAACAAATACAGCAATAATAAAAACAATCAATGTTAAGCTCATGCGGTTATACCCCCTTTTATTAATATAAGCTAAAGTGATTATCCATCATTTCTAAGGTTAATAGGAGGTGTCTATTAGCTCATTTAGGGCAAATGTAGGGGTTAGTTGCCCATCCCCTCGAAATTAACCTTAAGCCTACAAAAGTGCTCTCATAATGGATTTATCAAAACGTTTTAGATTTACTTAAAGTTAGGGGGCGCAAAACCCCTGAAAAGACCGCTCATTTTAACTATTATGTGACTTTTCAAAGGTTAAAGCAGCATGAAAAATTATTGTTCATGATAATATTACTCAAATAAAATATACGGAATATAAAAAATATGCATTTTTTAAAAAACACAGCTTTAACGATTTCGGCGCTAACCTTAACTGCTTGCATGTCAACTCAGCCGCCTGTGATAACAATGCAGTCAAATGACGTTTACCAGTTTAATGATAAATCTAGCTTTGCATTGAATGTAGCCAACATGACCCGCAAAACAGCTGGGCTATCTGATGTTGATTTACCTGAAAATGCTCAGTTCAAATCGAATAATGCGTTAGTTGGTGCCGAGTACGCTCTAGCATTTCTTTCTGATGGATTAATAGACCTTGCAGGCAGTATGGGAGCGCAATCACAAGCTGATAGAGCATTTAACTGGAAGCCTATGCTTGTTTTTTTGGGGGAATTAAACGAACAAGACCTTGATGCTTCTGCGCTTAATCTTGTTGAAAGCGGTTTAAAAGAAACGTTTAATAATATTGCTGGTACAGAGTACGTTGGCATTGCCAGATCAGACAACGCTAGAGATAGTAATAACTTTATGTATTTTTATAAAGGTGGCGCATTGTGCAACGCCGAAACGCGCAAACTTTACATCTATACTTCGCCTGAACCACATCCTCACTTTGTCGATTATGACCCCGCTGTTTTTAACGGTTCATGTGCTTCAGCTGTAAAAATAGAGGTTAATGGTAAGGTGAATTATAACGGTGAAGTAAAGGACGTTGTAACTATGACGATTCTAAATGGCTATGAGGGATTTGACAGTATTGCCGTTGCTACAGCTGGCTTCTCTATAGTACCGAAAGAGTATGGTGTTTGGGGGGCTGATATAAAGTACACAGTGCCAGCTCCCTACGTTGTTCATGATAATACGATGTACTTGTTCAGCACCAGCAATAGATCTTATAAGTTAAATAATTCCGTGAGATAAGAGTTATTCAGGGGCATTTCTTAAATATTTTTGAGCCAGTAAAAAGCTTTTATATTCATTTTTAGCTCTAATAGCTCCCCCGATAATCCCTTAAATTATTACTGGTTTCTTCTTATTAACTCATTTTGACGCAATATTGCCAAGGTATCCGAAGGTGTGACTTGCCACGCGCCCGACAATCTGCGTAAAGTAAAAACACCTAATTCAAGTCTATCTTCGGGTGATAAAAAGTGATGTAAGTGTCGGCCAGCTACTGAAATAGTGACAGCAGCCCCCTGTGCACCATTATTATAAACTGCAATCCCTTTGTTTTTATTCTCGCCATGAAATGAAGCTTTTACTTCGCTTTTCAAGCCAAACAACACGCCGCACAACCCGGTTAACTCGCTTTTAGTCAGCTGTATTATTGTTTTATTTGCCCAGTCTGGTGATTCACCAGGGGAGTTAATGGTGGTCATTTCAATACTTAACGTCTGCAAGCCAAGCCGACTAGATGTGTACTGAACGTTCATAGCTGTGCGCTTTAATGGATCTGGATGCCTATCAGCATAAAATGTAAGTGTTTCACCAAAATTGTTCTGTTGTGACATTCTTCCCCCTAAATATCTAAGCGTTTACTTGCTGCTCTTAGGCGTTCATCACCCCTAAAGTCATATTTTTGCGTTGTTGCTAAGCTTGCATGGCCCATTGCATCTTTAACTGTAATTAGATCTTCGCCGTTCTCTAGCATTGACGAAGCGAATGTCCTTCTTAGGTCATGCGGGGCACACTTTTCTATACCGGCCTCGACAGATCTACTATTTAAAATATGGTAAATTGCCTGGCTAGTCATGCGCTCTGAGGTAACATCATCGTACCTGCGAATACGACTAAATAGCGGCCCCGGAATATCACTTCTCACTTCCTCAACCCAGCTTTCAAGCCTTTGAAATGCGCCATCTGGCAAGTACGCCATGCGCTCTTTATTACCTTTACCTAGCACTTTTAGCGAGCGGTTATGCCGGTTATAATGAGCAAAATCAAGGGATACAACTTCAGCTCTTCGTAATCCGCACCCGACTAAAACAGATAAAATAGCGCTATCTCTAACCCCAATAGCAGACTTATCACTTTCACATGTGAAAAATAATTTCTTCACTTCAGCAGGGGCCAGGGCTCTACCTTTGGGTATCCTTGACCCTCTAACCGATTTAACTAACTTGATATGTTGGTAAGTGTCAGTGCTAATAAGCTTAAGTGTCCACGCCTCTACGGCTACACCTTTTATTGCCGCCAAGTAATTATTTATAGTGGCCGGTGCTTTTCCCGCATCAGTGAGCATGGTCAAAACTGCCTGTACATGGTGCCGCTCAAGCATACCCCAAGGACAGGTTCTTAAATCATGGTAACCCATCATTTTAGCGATGTTGTTTAAAAACGACCTCATGGCTAGCCGGCTACTTTCAGCCCTTAAGCCCATTAAGTATGAAACTGCAGGGTTTTTTTCAATACCATTTACACCAGTGCCCGCAGCCTCCGCACTTAACACTTCAAAAGTACGCTCTGCAGGGAGAAATGTGACTTCGGTATTTCCATCTTTGTTTTGTTCGTGCATTTTTGATGCCTCAAAGTATCTTTGTGCTTTTGCTCCATACTAAGTTTAAGTTTGTGTGTTTAGAACAACCCCAAATAATGAAGTACGGGCATATTATCTGTGTTTATTTTACTCAGTATCACCGGCTAAATTACAGCTTCTAATTTTAAATTCTGATGGTGTTGACTCGATATTTATTATATCACAGGCTCTACTTTCTAAAAGGGTCATTTTAATAAGTAGAATTAAAGCTGAATTCGCATAAACATAGTAAAGAGTAGACTTTTAAGTTTGGTGGATCAGATAGCTTATAGTTGGAGTTTAGAAGAAGAATGGCAGCTTTGAGTGATAACCAGATATAGAAAATTAAACTTGTTTTTGTTTTGATGATTTGACTCTTAATCTGTCCCATAACATTGTAAAACGGCATATTAAAGGAGTTATTAAGGTATGTAATATATGCCATTTTGGTACGTTAAACCACCAAAATGGTGTTCAATAAGGTGTTAAATGTAAAAAACGTAAGTATGGGAAAATGGTCGTTACTTTAGTTTCGATAAGTGAAAAGATATAAAAAATTTCACTTCAGGAGAAATGTATTACCATGATTAATATGCCTAACAAATTAATTGAAGCTTCCTATAAAATGCCACCCAGCGCCATGCACTTGAGAACATTAGCATTGTCGAAATTAGAGCCTCTAAGTTATTTGTCTGGCATCTCCAACCCAGTAACAATTTTTGCAAGTGAGTGGCAAGAAATTTTTATTGAGTCGGAAAATCCATACAGAGACATAAAAAGGGCTGCCTCTGCTTTCTCCAAGGCTATGGTTCAGTTCGAAGGTAAAAAAGAACCTATAAAGTTTTTGGATAAAGTGGTATATGAATCTGGAAAGGGGCGGGTAAAATTGTACTTCAACCCAGAGTTTTTAGTATCGTGCCTTTAACACTTAACAAATTGAGGCGTTAGTGGACTTCTCTAGTTTGCTAGGCACCAAATGAGTTACATTGTAACTTCTAATTAGTCGAGAAATCAGTTAACTCTTAGGAAATCCATGTCAGGCAATGAATGGAGAGGGTATCCACAAAAACAAAATGTACATGGAGTTCCAATAAATATAACATGCGCATCAAAATGGCAGTGTGACAGTTGGCTGACGCTCACTTTTCGAAGTGCTATCTGCAATTGACTAATGTCCGATCGTGGCACTTTTGCGAAGTTCAGCTGTGAGCGAAAAGCTGTCGTTGAGGCTTGAGTTAATGAAAGTTGCTACTACTCCGGCGATACTGTGAGGAAGCGCCCCAAAACATAATACTTTCAAGAGCAATAACTTGTAATTTTTGCTATTTATAGAGGCCTATAAAAACAGATGAGTTTGGGATGAACTTGTAACTCTACTTGCTCTTTATTCGGTAACAAGTTGCACCGGCATGCATACGTTTCTAATCAACACAGTTGATGGTTTAGGTGATGCTGGACAATGAGAGTAGGTGCTACTTATTTGTTTTGACATTAATTGATTGTACCTCGCAGCAAGTGAAATTAGCGTTTGCTCATCGCTGGTTTTAGTAGAATAAAGTAAATGTTGAGATGGTTTACAATCATTAGCGTTTAGGGTGATCACTTTACAGCTTTTAGCATTATAAGCGATTGGGGTATTTATTAAGGTCTTGATGTGTTGTTTTAGTTTTTTTAATTGCTCAGTATTTGTTGGTTGATTGTTGGCTATTTCTGCTGCTGGTTTGTAACTTATCAAAAGTAGCATACTGCTTGCACAGAAAATAGTTTTAATAGGGACGAATGAGATTGTCATAATTGCTCCTTTCTTGCTTTAAAATAAAGGGGCGAAACGCCCCTTTATGATAGTAAAGTTACTTAAAAACTAGGCTACTTAGCTAATTTACGACGACGTAACCATGCTAATGGTAAAGCTAGTAGTACTAATAACGGATTAAAGCTACCACTAGATGATTTTTCTTTACGTGCCACAGTAACATTTGTTGCTGCCGTACTTTCTTCATAACCATCAGAAACAGTGACGTTAAAGCTTAATGTTGTATCTGTATCAAACTCTGGTGCAGTAAAGCTTGCCGTTGCAGATGATGCTGCACTTAATGTAACGCTTGGACCTGCCGTTTGGATCCAGCTATACATTAAGCTATCACCATCCACATCAGAGCTACCTGCAGCACTTAGCGTCACTTTAGTGCCGGCTTTCGCCGCTGTTGGCGTAGCAGATGCTTGTGCAACAGGCCCGGTATTTTCACGTGCAACATTAAGTGTCACCGTCGCTGTATTGGTTTTATTACCATCGACATCAGCCACATGATAAGTAAAACTATCAGCGCCAACATAACCTTCTTCTGCGGTATAAACATAGCTAAACGGAATAGCTTCAGCGGCTGTTTCATCATCTGCTGTGGTCATAGCGGGTGTTAATACCCCATGCTCTGGCGCAGTAACGACTATGATGGCAACATTTTCGCTTTGCTTGATATCAAATGGCTGAATCGCATTATAGGTTTTACCGCCAGAATTTAAACTCACGCTCGATAATAAACCTTTTACACCAGTATTAAATTTAGTTGATAAATCAACAACCACGGGGGTCTGTTCTACCGTTAAAGCAACAGCGTCATTTGCAACACCAAACGCCGCTTCTAGGTCATAATTAATCACCACAGACCCTTTTTCACCTACTGATAAGCGCGCACGTAACGACTCGCCCGCTGCAGGTGCTGTACCGGCACCGCTGAAGTAATGAGACGTGCCAATCATACCAGTAGGGTCTTCGACCCCCACAGAAGCATTGGTTGGTAATTCAGGTACATCAATATAATTAAAGTACACTTCATCTGTGCCTAACTTAATCCAAATAGCAAAGGTAAAGCGATCACCGGACACCGTTTGGTACTCAGCAATATCTTGCCATTCGATAACAAACCAATCATTGAAAAAGTCATTAACAACATTGTAGTTCATTTGACCACCGGCAGCCCCACCAACAACAAAGTCAGACCATAACGGCGCTATCACCGCATTGGGTGTCTCAACAGAAGGCAAGTCTTGTGTTTGCCAGCCACCTAAGACGAATTGTTGCCCCGCCGTAATAAAGCCATTCGGTGAAATAGTAATGACATCTACCTGTTTACCATTCCAAATAAATCCGCCCATTTCACCAATAGGGAAGTCAACTGACACTTCATCACAACCAGCTTCACAAGGTATTTGGAAACTTTCCACTCCTAAGTCAGCTAGTTTAAAGCCCGGGTATAGGAAACTTGTCGCTGGCTCGATAGATGTAACATCTGGTTCATTAGTTAATGGCCCTGTCCAGGTCATAACACGCTTATTAGGCGAGACACTAAAACCATTTTGGGCAACAAGCCCATCAGGCGACATCTCTATAGCAATTGAGTCGACATCTAACTCGGTGCCTTCAGGTATTTTCACCGATAAAGTAGAAAATACGTCATTGCCACTATAGCCCGCGCGCGCGCTCATACTAATTTTTTCACCGGCAGTTACTTCACCGGCTACCAGCATAGTAGACACTAAGCTGCTATCGTCAGATAGTTGTGGGTGAACCGCAATCGGTAAATGTGCTGTTGGATATTGACCTGACGCGTCTGTCCATACCACTTGACCAAACTGCCAGCTGTCATCGGCAAATGCCGTATTGACCGTTAAGGTAAAGGTGGCTGTACCTGCTTCAGCAATGCTCAGCTCAGTCATTGACATACTACCAGTGACTTGGTCGTTAACAAACTCAACACGCGCTTGCCAATCACCTGCCGCTGGCATTAAGTTAGTCACGGTACGTTCAAAGCTACACGTAGCAACACAACCGGTAGAAACAAATGACGCTTTATCAAAACTTAAAGCCGTTTTGCTTGCCGCTTCAACGTCAAGACGACCCGCACCACGATCAAAAGGCGTCGCTGCTGTGGTTAAATCTTGCATTTTCACAGCAGGGTTGCTTGAGGTCATTAAAATAGATTTAATTTGAAAAGCATTTAATTCTGGACGTAATTGACGCAACAACGCCGCAGCGCCGGCCACATGCGGACTAGCCATTGATGTACCTGAGCTAACATCATATTGCGTTTCATCATCACCTGGGGCAAACGCTGATAAAATATCAGAGCCTGGCGCAGCAATATCTGGTTTTAAGAAACTGCTATCACCGTTTGGACCGCGTGAGCTAAAGTCAGACATAGCATCAACGGCAGCTGCATCATTTAACATCATGCTTTTAGTGATGGTGGCTTCACTACCTTCTTGCCAAGCGGCTAAAATCGCTTCGCCACTTTCTTGTGAGATAGAAACACTCGGTAAAGTAACCCCCTCCATCCCCATACGAATCACACCAGGGGCATTATTATATACAATCATGCCAACCGCACCAGCGGCTTGCGCATTCGTTGCTTTGTCAGTAAAGCCACAAATGCCACGCGAGATTAACACGATATTATTTTTTAACGAATCAATCGGGAAAGCTTCACAGCCAAGCGTATTTTCGGGATCAAGATTAATCGCAGGCGTTAATAACGCGGTAATATCGCTAGTAATCTCAAAATCACCATCCCCTGGTGTGGCATTAATATCTTCAACACCAGCAGCACTCACCACATGCGCAAAGCTACGACCAGTTTGCGTACTCGCTACTGTGATACCTGCTTCAATACACGCTGGGCAACCAACCGTTTCTGCACCTGGGCCTTCGTTGCCTGCTGCAGTTACCATCACCACACCGGCTGCTTCAGCAGCAGTAAATATTGGCTGATAAACGCTGTCGTCCGGATGTCCACCTGCGCCGCCGCCCCAAGAGTTATTGATCACGTCAGCACCATCGGCAACCGCATCTTCTAATGCAGCAGCTAACATAACGTTAGAGCCACCGCCGTCGCCAAGTGGGTCTAAAAACAATGCTTTATACGCCATAATGGATGCACCTGGTGCAACACCGGAAAAGTTGACATCAACGCCGGAAAACGTTGTGCTTACTGCATTACCCGCCGCTGTACCCGCTACGTGTGTACCATGACCTAACACATCAAGTGGACTAATACTTTCATCCTCGTGGGTAGGGAATGTTGGTGTGTAATAGCGAGCTAACACTAATTTATCATTACAAAACGTTGGATCGATTGTTGTACAGTAATCATCTGTTGGTAAGCCCGCAGGACGCTGGTGCTCATTACTCGCAAACATCGGATGCTCAGCACGAATACCGCTATCTATCACAGCAATTTTAATCCCTTCGCCAGCACTATCACGTTGACCAATAGCATCCCAAACTGCAGGGGCGTTAATTAAGGCAAGCGAGGAATCAAGGTGCGCTTTATACATTTCATGTTCAAAGACTTTTTTTACACCGGGTATGCCCTGTAATTTCGCTTTAAGATCAACTTTACCCGGCACACTCACAATTAACCCATTGAGCGTAATACTTAAGTTACGCTGAACTTGTAATGAGGGGAATTTTGACTGTAGCGTTGAAACCATTGCCGCCTGACGCGCTTGCAGATATTGATTGTAGGCAATAGCCGCAACCGACTGTGTATCTAACTTCTCTTTATTGCTTGCAGATTTAACTGTTGGTGCTAGGCCTCGCACGCCGCCACTATAAGTGGCTAACGAGGCATCTTCTAACTGAATAATATAATAAGTTGGAAATTGCTTTGTAACTGAAAGCGCTGATTTATCGAAGCCTGAATGCGGCTTCATTAGGCTTGGACCCACTTTAAATGGCACAGCGGTTAACTCATTAGCGACAGCGCCATAAGAAAACGTTGATGCGACTAAAGCAGCTAATACGGTAAGTGTTGGCACTGCTTTGAATTTAGATTGCATAATATTAAAAACCCCTTTTATATATTTTTATATCACTCTGCCAAGCACCGTAATGCACCAGAGTGAACTCAGCTAACAAATGACACCCCCCTGCTAACCTCAGCAACATTAATATCACATTCCATTTACAAGGCAATTTTTTAGAGAGTTTATATGCAAAATATAATTAAGATAATTTTCCTTTTTCGCTATTTTTAATGTAATAAAAAAAATACGTTTATTTGTACATCTTGATTTTAAAGTTTACAGCTAGGAATTCCTTTGTGTTAACTTACTTCGCTTACTTATAAAACCTTTAATTATTAGCGCATTACACTGCATCAACGTATGACTTGAAACATTGTAAAGATTTGTATAGTGTAATAATTTAATTACAGTAATTGTATTTATATCTTCTCATTACTATAAATGTGTTAATTGAAGAATTTCTATGGGTAAGGTTTATCTATATAAAATGAATATTTATTTAGTCTGATGTTTGGACTTTCCATAGTTTGCTAGACACAAAATGAGTTATATTGTAACTTCTAATTAGTCGAGAAATCAGTTAACTCTTAGGAAATCCATGTCAGGCAATGAATCTGAGATTAGATACAAAGATTCTAAAACTGTGGCCAAATTTTATTGACTACTACAACAAGGCAAAAAGGGTTTTAATTAAGAAATTCCAATAAAGATTTCCTGTAACCTTATAAACTAAATATACTGTTATCACATTCAATATTTGATGGTTCTAACCCAGTTCAATCACAATCTATGATTGGAATATCTGACCAGCGGGTTGTGTAGTGGGGCGACAAAAAAGCCCGTTTCATGTTCCATGATTTTGTGAGCTTTTCACTTCCTAAAGATAAAGTGCCGACCCCATAACGTTTATTTATAGCATCCAAACACGCCATTACTTCTGGGTTATCTTTGCTTACAGAAAACATATCCGCTTGTTGAAATAACTCACTTTCTAATTCTATTGCGCCAATACCGCAGCGATAAAAGCGCGTGTTAGTCTTAAAAATATCATCAATAACATCTGAAACAGTATTGGCTATAACACTGGTATCTGATGTAGGTATAGGAAAGTCATAGAGCAACGATTTCTTATAATACACCTCTTCGTGTGGCGAGCTTGCAGCGAATATAACGAGTCGTTTTGCTAATGATTGTTGTTTCCTAAGTTTACGACCTACAATTGCTGCGTGTGTTACGAGGGCTGATTTTAATGTATTTAAATCACTTACTCTTTCCCCGAAACTTCTCGTTGAGTAGATTTCTTTTTTATTCTGCTTTACTTCATCCCAACTTAAACAGGCGATGCCGTTGAGTTCACTTATGGTCCTCTCAACAACAACGCTAAACATGCGTCGCATTTCTTTTGGGTTTTGATTCGCTAAATCCCATGCACTTTTAATCCCCATGACCTTAAGTTTTCTACCGAGTCGAGAGCCAATACCCCAGACATCGGTAACATCCATACGCATAAGGACTTCCTGGCGTGAGACATCATCATTAATAACAGCAACCCCGTTATAACCAGAGAGTTTTTTCGCCGCATGGTTGGCTGCTTTAGCTAACGTAGGTGTTATGCCAAAGCCTACACCCACAGGCAGTCCTGTCTCGCGCCATACAGCTCGTCGTATTGTGTGTCCGTAGTCAGCCCAGTCATTAATGATTTTAGAAAAACCAGTAAAACGCAAAAATGATTCATCAATACTATAAACATAATGGTCATCACAAAAACGATTAATGACCGTCATCATTCTCTCACTCAGATCAGCGTAGAGTTCATAATTTGAAGAGCGTACGATGACATTATGCTGCTCTAAATAGGGTTTAATTTTGAAGTAAGGTTCAAATTTCGGGATATTGAGCTTTCTAGCAATAGGACATATGGCACAAATACATCCATCGTTATTTGTCAGAACAACAACGGGTTTAAAGCGAATGGATGGGTCAAATACCTTCTCCGCACTGGCATAAAA